>JAIOOZ010000587.1 GCA_021414185.1 Betaproteobacteria bacterium | reverse complement strand
ATGCCGTGCTGGTGCTGCCGTCAGTGCATGCGATCGCACCGCTGCAGAATACGCCGGCGGCCGAACTCGACGAATTCCGCGGCCGCGCCATGAGCCTATTGTGCATCGCCGGGCTCGCGCGCCTGCCGCAGGTTAGTTTGCGGCGGGCAAAGTCCAACGGCTGTCCGCTGGGGTTGTCGCTGGTCGCGGCGCGCGGCAACGACACGATGTTGCTCGACATTGCACGGCGCGTGACAGCGTGATCGTTTATATCCACGGCTTCAACAGTTCGCCGGCATCATCCAAGGCGAAACTTCTGCATGAGCGGTTGTCGGCGCTGGGCAGGGCGCGCGAATTTCTCGCGCCGGCACTGCCTCATTCGCCTGCTGCGGCGGCGCAATTGCTCGAAGATCTCGCGCGTAGGCATCCGCAAGCTGCTCTCGTCGGCAGCTCGCTCGGCGGTTTTTACGCGACCTGGCTGGCTGAAAAAATCGCACTGCGCGCGGTACTCGTCAATCCGGCGGTGAAACCGTACGAATTGCTGGACGGCCATGTCGGCCGCCAGAAAAATTTCCACACCGGCGAAGAATACGATTTCACGCGCGAGCACGTTGCCGAAATGCGCGCGCTCGAAGTCGCCGCGATTACTCCGCAGCGCTATCTGCTGATGGTGGAGACGGGCGACGAAGTGCTCGACTACCGCCGTGCGGTGGAAATGTACCGCGGTGCGCAGCAACTGGTGATCGAGGGCGGCGACCACGGATTCAGCGACTTTGCCGATTATCTCGACCGCGTGATGGAATTCTGTAACGGCGCGGATGGCCCCGCCCGTAGGCTATAATCCGCGCCTCGCTCAAATCCGCGTTTCGCGCGGCATCCCCTCTTTCCCCCGCATGAACGTTTTTTACGAAGAAGAAGGCACGTTCAAAGTCGGCGCCATACTCGCCGACAACGATACGTCGCTGCAGGTCGAAGCGCCGCACGGCAAACGCAGCAAGATCAAGGCGTCGGCCGTGCTGCTGCGTTTCGACCAGCCTGCGCTCGCCGTGTTCGGCGAGGCGGCGCAGCAGGTGGCAGCCGGGGTGGACGCCGATTTTCTGTGGGAATGTTGCGGTGCCGACGAGTTTTCGTTCGACGTGCTGGGCAAGGAGTACTTCGGGCATGCGCCCAACCCCCTCGAATCGGCCGCGATCTTATACAAGCTGCACGGCGCGCCGATGTATTTTTACAAGAAAGGCAAAGGGCGCTACAAAGCCGCGCCTGCCGATGCGCTGAAAGCGGCGCTCGCCAGCGTCGAGAAAAAGCGCCTGCAGGCCGAGCAGAAACAACACTGGGCCGATGAATTCGTCGCCGGACGCCTGCCGCCCGAGTTTCCGCCGCTGGTAACCAAGCTGCTGTATGCGCCGGACAAAAACACCATCGAATGGAAAGCGCTGGAGGCCGCCTGCGAGCAATTGAAGCTGTCGCCGGCGCGTGTGCTGGCGAATTGCGGCGCGCTCGCTTCACCGCACGAATATCACCTGAACAAATTCCTGTTCGAGTACTTCCCGCAAGGCGCCGCGTTCGGCGAGGTGCCGACTGTCGCCATGCCCGCTGATCTGCCGCGTGCAGCGGTGCGGGCATTCAGCATAGACGACGAGACGACAACCGAAATCGACGATGCTTTTTCGGTGACGCCGCTCCCCAATGGCAATACCGAGGTCGGCATCCATATAGCTGCTCCCGCGCTAGGCATCGCGCCCGGTTCGCCGGTTGAGGCGATTGCACGCGAGCGGCTTTCCACGGTCTATTTCCCGGGGCAGAAAATCACCATGCTGCCGGATGCCGCCGTCGCCACATTTACCCTGGCCGGCGACGGTGAGCGCTGCGCGTTGTCGCTCTACGCGGAGGTGGCGGCAGATGGTTCAGTGGTCGCGACCCGCAGCCTCTGTGAGCAGGTGCCCATCGCGGCCAATCTGCGGCATGGCGCGCTCGAAGAGGTATTCAATGCCGATGCGCTCGCTGCCGGCGATATTGCGCATGAATTCGGTACCGAGCTGAAATTTCTGTGGCATTTCGCGCAGCACCTGCAGGCGGCGCGCGGCAAGGCCGATGTCGAAGGCGAAATCCAGCGCACCGAATACAATTTTTACGTCGAGAACGGCCGCGTGCGCATCGTCGAACGCAGGCGCGGTTCGCCGGTCGACAAGGTGGTGTCCGAACTGATGATCTACGCCAACACCGAATGGGGCGGAGAACTGGCGAAGGCCGGCTTTGTTGCGATTTACCGCGCGCAGAGCAATGGCGTCGCGCGCATGACGACGGTGGCGGCGCGGCACGAGGGCCTGGGCGTGGCGCAGTATGCCTGGGCGAGTTCGCCGCTGCGGCGCTATGTGGATCTCATCAACCAGCGCCAGTTGCTGGCGTTGTTTGCCGGCCAGCCGGCGCCGTATCGGGCGGGCGATGAGGCCCTGCTTACCGCGCTGCGCGATTTCGAGCTGGCTTACGACGCTTATGCCGAGTTCCAGCGCAACATGGAACGCTACTGGTGCCTGCGCTGGATCGAGCAGGAAAACGTCGCGGTGCTGGACGCGACGGTGATCCGCGACAACCTGGTCCGCTGCGACCGGCTGCCGCTCGTGCTGCGCGTGCCGTCCTTGCAGGATGTGCGTGCGGGTGACGCGGTGCGCCTGAAGTTGTCGCGCCTCGACCTCTGGGAACTCACGCTGCACGCCGAGTTCGAACCCAAGGTAAGCACCTGCTAACTTGGCGGTTGCCGCCAGCTTCTGCGTAAACAGTCCCTATAATTGACCTTAAAGAATGCTTGCAAATATCTGTCATATAAGGTATTTATATACACCATCGCCAATCTTGCGTAGAATATGCCGCTATGAGCTTGCTGAGCTCTACAAGATCGTTGCCGTTGGGG
>JAIOOZ010000582.1 GCA_021414185.1 Betaproteobacteria bacterium | reverse complement strand
AATATTCTGGGCTCGGCAGGCGCGAGCGGCGGCACGGGCGATGAAGACGAAGCGTGCTGCGCCGCCGGCATCGAAAAAGCCGGCCTCGCGGCGGATGTCTCCGCGTGAGGGGTGAGGGGTAAGGAGTGAGGCGCAAAGCCTAAAGCGGAACAACGAAAGGATATTTATGAGCGAAGTGCAGGAAGCAAAAGATAACACCAAGAACCAGGGCGCGGTAAAAGCCGGCAACGGCAAGTTCATTTTCCCGCTGACCAAGATGGCGGGCATGGACGCCGGCAACGGCTACTCGTCCGCGTTCGGCCCGGTGATCGAAGGCGAGCGCATGCAATGCGGCCTGATCAGAAAAGAAAAAGGCACTGGCGCGCGTCCCCACCTGCATCCGAACGAGCAGTGGAACTACATCGTGCAGGGCACGCTCCGCGTGAAAGTCGCCGACCAGCCCGAGCAATTGTGCGGGCCGGGCACGCTGCTGTACTTCCCCGCGAACACCGTGCACTCGACGGTGGCAACGCATGATGAAGATGTCTACTTCTTCACCGTCAAAGACCTGTCGCACGGCATCCACGGCATGGCCGCCGACGGCACCATGGCGGGCGCGCACTACGACCCGGGTTTCGAGCCGAAAAAGTAACTGCAGCCACAGAGTTCACAGAGGACACAGAGAAAGGCCGCGAAGAGAAATCTTCGCGGCCTTTTGTTTTTTCGGCAGGGATGGCGGGCGGGCGTAGAATTACATGACGAATAATTCATGAACAGGAGCCGGAAATGTCCAGTGTTGGTTATCACGAAGAAATAGCAGACCTGTCCGATGCGACGCGCGACATGCACAGGGCAATCGTGTCCCTGATGGAAGAGCTCGAGGCAGTCGATTGGTACAACCAGCGTGCGGACGCATGCAAGGACAAGGAGCTCAAGTCCATCCTCGAGCACAATCGCGACGAGGAAAAGGAGCACGCCTCCATGGTGCTGGAATGGATCCGCCGCAAAGACCCGCGGTTTTCCAAGGAGCTCAAGGACTATCTCTTCACCGACAAGCCGATCACGGACAAGAAAGACTGATCGTTCGTATCGTCGAAGGCATCTTTTGAGTGATCCAAAAAAATACCGGTTTCCTGCGAAGTGTTACGGCCGGGGTTGGGGTTGCCCTGGAGTTTCCCAGTGAACCAATTGGCGATCGTATGCCTTGCTGTTCTTGCAAATACCTGCGCGGCGCCATGTTTCGCCCAGGTCGATCTCGCATTTCCCAGGCAGGCTGAACACGAGGTCGTGTTGCCGGGTCAAGGCACGTTCAAGGGCGCGAAGCTCTATGCTCCCGAAGGCGCGGGGCCATATCCCGCGATAGTGATTTCGCATACGTGCGCATCGCTGCGCCAGCACGTGTTCGAGTGGGCGCAGCGTTTTATTGGCGCGGGTTACGTTGTCCTGATAGTCGATCACCTCGGCCCGCGCGGCCGGAATAATAATTGCCCGCCAAATAACAACGTGAGCGTGACCGAGTACGCGCAGGACGACGTCGCGGCGATGAAGTATTTGCGCGCGCTCCCATACGTTGACGGCAGGCGTATCGTGCAGGTCGGGCTCTCGTACGGAGCGATGGCGGGGCTGCGTCTGGCCAGCGAGAAATTCCGCGCGCGTTATCTCGACAACGAACGCTTCGCGGCGGTGGTGAGCCTTTATCCGTGGTGCAACGAACAGGGCGGGCAGGGCTACCAGGACCATCAGTGGAATTTCTACGACGACACCACCACGCCGTTGCTTGTCCTGCTCGGCGCCGATGACCAGGATGCCAGGCCGCGCTCGTGCGTAGAGCAGGCGAAGCTGAACGCGGACAAGGGCATGCCGGTCGAGTACCACGTCTTTGCAGGGACGACGCATGCATTCGATCATTCGCTGATGGGCGACAAGCCCGCCGTGTTTAATTACGGGGGCCGCATTGTCACCCAGCGCTATAACAAGCAGGCAGTCGATACGTCGTGGAAGCTGATCGTCGATTTCCTCAATCGGCGGGTCGACGGCGCGGCGGCACGCTAACCGTGGCCGATAGGTGGTGAATGGCAGTTTTCATGTGGCCGTAATTTGAATACTTGATGTACCTCGGTATCCAGCGTAAGCTTTTTTCCATGAACAAGATTTTTATCTCCCAATCTCCCGAAATCATGGGTGGAACGCCGGTATTCACCGGAACGCGTGTCCCCGTCCAGACGCTGCTCGATTTCCTGGAAGGCGGGGAGACAATAGACGATTTCCTTGAAGGTTTCCCTACCGTGAAGCGGGAACAGGTCGTCGCTTTTCTTGAAGAGGCGAAGGCACGCATGGTGGCCAGTGCTTCGTGAGGGTCCTACTCGACGAATGCGTTGACCGCCGGCTTGCACAAAAACTTATAGGGTTCACGGTAAGCACCGTCCCTGAAATGGGATGGGCGGGTGTTAAGAATGGCGAATTGCTCGCGCTGGCTGAGAAGCAGTTTGATTTGTTCCTGACGGTCGATAGCAACCTCTCGTTTCAACAGCACCTTCCCCGCTTTAACATCGCCGTTGTCGTTGTGCGCGCATCGACCAATCGGATCGCGGACCTCGCACTACTCGTTCCCCGCATGCTCGACGTGCTCCCGAACGCCAGGCGCGGCGAAGTCACCCGAATAGGGACGTAAGAAGTTTTTCCGGGGCAAAGCGGTTTCAAGCAGTATTTTGGAGGCAACTGAAGTGAATCCCATCAAAAAAATCTCCTTCATCGGCGTTGGCAATATGGGCAACGCGATGGCAGGGCAGTTGGTGAAAAAAGGTTTCGACGTCACGGTGTTTGATGCGCGCGCGGAAACGGCGCAGGCGTTCGTGACGCAGCACGGCGGCAAGGCTGCTGCAACGCTGGCCGAAGCGGGGCCGGGTGCCGATGCGGTGATATTCATGGTGCCTGACGACAAAGTCGTGCGCCAGGTGCTGTTCGCTGACGGGCTGGCCGAAAGTCTTGCCAAAGGCACGATCGTGATCGACATGAGCTCGTCGGCGCCCACCGGCACGATGGCGATCGGCAACGATCTCGATTCCCGCGGCATCGGCTACGTCGATGCGCCGGTCATGGGCGGTGTTATTTTCGCCAAGGACGCAACGCTCGACATCATGGCGGGTGGCGACGCGGCGCTCGTCGAGCGTTGTAAACCGCTGTTCGACGCGATGGGACGCAGGCTTTATGTATGCGGCCCGCTCGGCAGCGGGCACGTGCTGAAGTGCCTGACCAATTACATCAACGCCTGCGCACTCATCAATACATTGGAAGCGATGACCATAGGTGCGAAGTTCGGCCTCGACAGCGGCGTGATGGCTGATGCGATCGAGGCGATGTGCAACGGCCGCCAGCATCCGGTCGCCAAGAAAATCGTGCCGCACGTACTCACGCGCAAGTACGGCACTGGCATGGCGATGCAGTTCATCGCCAAGGACGTGAAAATCGCCGTCGACAGCGCGCACAGCATAGGCGCAGCCGCGCCACTGGCAGAAAAGACGGCTGAGCTATGGGCTGCCGCGTGCGAAAAACTCGGCGGCAAGCTCGACCAGACGGAGATTGTGCGGTTCTGGGAAGAGAAGACGGGGGTCAGGCTTTAGGCCCGAAAAACGCGGGAAAAGCCGCTGTGCTTGGCCGATGGGCGCCCGGCGGCGTCGATACACTGGGTGAAGTTGGGCGTATACACCCCGCTGAGCGGACTCCTATGAACATCAATACGACAACGCTCGACCGGCTGGCAGGGCCGCAGGCGTCTGACGCGCCACGCGTTGGCGACGGCAGTTTCCAGGCCGTCTATGAACGGGCGGTGGGCGGAAACCGCGCGCCGGTAGCGCGCGAGGACGTGGCCGTGTACCAAGCTGCAAGCACCGTTCGTGCGGGTGATACGCTCCACGGGATCGTGCGCGCGCGCCTGGCGAAAATGGGCGTTGAAGTAAACGCCAAGACTGCGATGCAGGTCGTGAAACAGGTCGCGCAGGCAAACAACATCCGCAATCCCGATCGCATCTACGTCGGGCAGAAGCTTGATCTCGCGGGACTCGCATCGACGTTCGGCCCCGGCCAAACCGCGCCATTGGCCCGCGGCATCGATAGCCCTGTCGCTGCCGACAGCGGATTCGAGCCACTGCGGCACCTGCGCTGGGAAGAGCCGGCGCCCGAGGCCGATGCGCAGGTCGCGACCGATGAGGTGGACCTGCCTTCGCCGGTTGCCGGGATGCCGCCGGACGATCCCGCCGCGGAAGTCTATGCATCGCGCCAAGTTGCGATATACGAACAGAATGCGTCGCTCGCGCCGGAAAAGCCGGCCGAACCGGCGAGCGCGTTGCCCGATATTCTGTACAAGGGTGTCGTCGGCAAGGTGCTCGATGCATTGCCGCTCGAACCCGCTACGCGCACGACGCTGCAGAAGGCCAACACCGTTGTCAGCGGCACGCTCACTGTGCGTTCGCTTGGAGCGCTCGCCGGCTTCGGCGGACCGCTGCTCACGGTTGCCGGCCTGATCTGGGGCATTTTCTCATCGCGTCAAATTGACCCGGCAGCGGCGGGCGTGAAGGCGACCGGCGAAACGAAGACTGCGGATGCGCCGAAACCGGCAGGCAACGCGGTGCGAGTGGCGGAAAATAAGCCGTCTGAACCGCTCAACTAGAGCCGGTCCGCGCCGGTATGCAGTAGCCGGCTATTGTTCTATGCTTGCCGCTCGCCACCCAAGGCGCCCGACGACAAGGAACAATCATATGCCCGCACGCATTCCCCTGATTTCACCCGAAAGCGAACTCAACGCCGAACAGCGCCGCGTTCTCGATGCTTTGCTTGGGCGGCGCGGCGGGCGCATTCCGGGGCCTTATCGGTTCACATTGCATTGTCCGGAAATCACGGAGCTCATGCACCCGCTTGGCGAATTGCTGCGGCTGAATAGCGGATTTCCGCTGCGCTTGTCCGAACTCGCCATCATCACGACGGCGCGCGGCCTGGACAGCGAGTACATATACAACTCACATTCGGTGCATGCGCTGAAAGGCGGCATCCAGCAATCCGCCGTCGACGCAATGGCGCGCGGTGAGCGGCCGGTCTTCGCGCAAGCCGATGAACAGGCGGTCTACGATTACACGAAAGAACTGGTCGAGAACCACAAGATCAGCGACGAGACCTACGCCCGCGCGCTGAAATTATTTGACGTGAAGGGCGTGGTCGAGTTGTCGGCGCTGATCGGCTATTACTCTATGGTCGCCGCGACCATATTGGCGCACGCGATGCCGGTTCCCGCGGACGCCATACGCCTGGCGCCGCGAAAGTAGAAGTTGATGTCATTCCTGCGCAGGCGGGAATCTAGACGAATTAACTTTCCTGGGTTCCCGCCTGCGCGGGAACGACGAAC
>JAIOOZ010000581.1 GCA_021414185.1 Betaproteobacteria bacterium | reverse complement strand
AACGCCGGCCGCATGCGCGCGCTCGGCGTGACCAGCGCCAAACGCTCGCCGCTCTACCCGAACCTGCCGACCATAGCCGAAGCCGGCGTGCCCGGTTACGAATCGGCAACTTACAACGGGATACTGGCGCCGGCGGGAACGTCGCGCGAGATCGTCGCGCGGCTGCACGCCGATATCGCGCAGGGCATGCAGGATCCGGACCTGAAAGCGCGCTTTCTGCAGCAGGGCGTCGAATTGCTGACGAGCGCATCGCCCGACGCGTTCACCGCTTTCCTGCGCGCCGACGTGGCGAAAATGGCCAAGCTTGCGAAGGACGCCGGACTCAAGCCGGAGTAGCCCAGCCCCGCATTGCCAAACGCTCTTCCGTCGTTCCCGCGCAGGCGGGAACCCAGGGGATTCAATTGTTTCTGGATACCCGCCTACGCGGGTAAGACGACTATTCCACAGCCCCTAAAAATCGTACAACCGCGCCGGGTTGTCGACCAGTACCTTCTTGCGCTGCGCCGCGTCCGGCACCCAGTCGGCGAGCATGTCGGCTAAATCGCCATCGTTGGGCATCATCTGCTTGCCCATTGGATGCGGCCAGTCGGTGCCCCACACCGTGCGGTCGGGCGCTGCCGCCACCGCCGCGCGCGCGAGCTGCGGCACGTCCTTGAACGCGGGCGCATCCGTCGACACGAAATAGACGCCCATCAGCTTGGCCCAGATATTGTCGCGCTTCAGGAGCCGCAGATAGGCCTTGAACTGCGGCGAATCGACGCCGTCTTTGGCGGGCGCGCGGCCGAAATGGTCGAGCACGATATTGATCGGCAGCTTCGCCAGCATTTCTTCCGCGTTGCCGACTTCGTTGAAATTGATAAAAAACTGCAAATGCCATCCCAGCGCCTTCAACCGTGCGGCGAGACGCGGCGCCTGCTCGAGTTTCAGGCCGGGCGTCGCCGCCGCGAGATTGATGCGCACGCCGCGCACGCCCGCGCCGTGCATGTCTTCGAGTTCGCGGTCGGTGATGTTTTCTTCAACGACCGCGACGCCGCGGAACGGAAATATCTTGGAGCGCAAGGCGTCCAGCATGGCCGTGTTGTCGGTGCCATAAACGCTCGGCTGCACCAGCACGCCGCGGTCGCAGCCTATGGTCTTCAGCATCCGCGCGAATGCTTCCGGCGATGCGTCGGGAGGGATGTAACCGGCGTGCGGCAACAAGGGATAACGGTCCTGCGGGCCGAACACATGAGCGTGGCAATCGCACGATCCCTGCGGCAGCTTGAGATTCGGAACACGCGTATCGGGATGCGGTCCAGGTATGGTCGGGGCACGGGGCTGAAACGTCGGCATGGAAGGCTTTCAGGAAATTTAATCAGGGCTTCAAGAGTATCCACAAGTCCGATAACCGCAGTCAATCCCTGATTTCACGCAACGCGCCGCGCGAAATACCCGGACGCTAAAAAGACGGATAAACCATCCAGCCTTTTTTCAGCGCAACCGACTTATGCTCGAAATCGCTGCGTTGCGGGAAATCACGGATTTCCACCACGTAAGGCACGTTGCGGACCAGCAGGTCCGTTAACTGACGGGCCAACTCCTTGCTCTTGGCAATGACGTAAGTGGGAAATGCCTCCATCGTCAGCGCGACAAATTCATAGCCCGACTCGCGCACATAGCGGTTGACCGCTTCAACGACACCGAAGTTCCACTGCCGGGCCTGCACGTGATTCGTGTAGTCGTGCCCGATAATAAAGCCGTCGTCCCTGACCTTGCGCCCATAGGTCGCAAGATCGTTGTAAGCGGCTTCAGCGGTGTGCATGCCGTCGACGTAGATCCAGTCGAGCTGGCCGTCCCTGAAAAATATCGCGGCATCCTGCGAATAATCGCGGTGCACCTTGACTGTCCCGCCGTCTATCTCCGCGCGGAAGCGCGCGAGCACCGCGTTGAAGCGGTCGTCCTGCGCGCCTGCGGCCACGTTACTCGGATCGTTGACATAGTCGCTGCGGTCCTGGTGCTCCCAGGGATCGATCAGGTGCAGACACTTCGGCTTGTTCTCATGGAGAATCTCCTGCGAGAAATCGCCTTCCGCCACGCCGATCTCGGCCACCTCTCCGCCCTGCGGCAGCAAATGCAGCAATTTCGCCCGCGTCGTCGGACATACCAGCATATCAGTTTAGGCCTTCGGCAAACGGCCGTGGGTTGCGCGCGTACATGGGAGAGCCGCGTCTATTGCGACGCCTGCGCCATCTGGATCACGGGCGTCGCGCCGGATTCCGACAGCAGCACGGTCATCATGTTGGTGACCAGCACCGCGCGCTGCTCCGGCGAGAGTGAAACGATTTTCTTTTCCTCGAGCTGCTTCAACGCGCCTTCGACCATGCCGACCGCGCCTTCCACCAGCCGCTGGCGCGCCATCACCACCGCCTCGGCCTGCTGGCGCCGCAGCATGGCGCCGGCGATTTCCGGCGCGTAGGCGAGATGCGCGATTTTCGCTTCTTCGATCACGATGCCTGCTACGTCGACGTGCTGCTGTATTGCCTCGCGCAACAGCGCCGCGATGGCAACCAGGTCGGTGCGCAGGCTTTTCTTGTTGTCGCTGCCGCCGTCGGCGATATCGTAAGCATGGCCGCTCGCGTAAAACGGGTTGACCCAGAAAAATCCGCTGTCGCGCGCGGTGCCGGCGTAACTGCCGAAGAAAATCATCACCGCCGCCTGGTTGGGCTCCAGCGTGAACAGCCCCTTGAGGCTGAACGCGGACACCGCGAACAGCAGCACGCCGGCGACGAATTTCGCCGGTCCGCCGGGTGTGATCGCAAGGGCAAACGCAAACAGCAACGACGTGAGCAAAACGACCAGCATGACCCAGCCATTGGCGCCTTCGATCGAACGCTCGTCGGTGCTGATTGCACTGCTGCCCTGGTCTGCCATGATAATTACTCCTTCACGGATTGTTCGGCGGCGTTCTTCTCGACGTCGGGATCGAGGCCGAGCAGGCGTAATACCCACACCAGCGCGAAGCCCGCGACCAGCGGCCACCAATGCGTGAGCACAACGGCCAGCACCGCGGATATTGCATAGGCGAGCGCCAGCAGGAATACCCCGTAATGGCGAGTACGCTTGTACGTGATCATGAGAGCCGCCGCCATGAAGACGAATGACGCGGCGAAAAAATAAATTATGATGTCCATGCGTTCGGTTCCGGGGGAATGTTTCATTTTACACCGGCCTGACCGGCGTCACATGCGGGCCGCGGCGTCGCCTGCTATCATTGCCGAATAAAAATAAGGGATCCACGTGTCGTCCACCTCGCCCAAACGCACGCTCTCGACCTGTTGCACGGCGCACATACTGCACGACGGCCTGTCCGACGTGAGTTACGTGCTGCTGCCGATACTTGCGCAGGCCTTCGGTCTCTCGCTCGTGCAGGTTGGCGTGATCCGTTCGGCGTGGCGCGGCGCGACCGCCATTTTTCAGACGCCGGTCGGCCTCGCCGCCGAACGCCTCGGCGCGCGCAACCTGCTCGCCTTCGGCACGGCCGCAAGCGGACTCGCATTTATCGCGCTTGGCCAATCGGTCGGTTTCGCGGCGATCCTGGTGGCACTT
>JAIOOZ010000569.1 GCA_021414185.1 Betaproteobacteria bacterium | reverse complement strand
GGACGGCCAGATCCCGGCGGCCGACGCGGTGCGCGAGCTGTTATTGCGCGATCCCAAGGCCGAACACCGCTAACCCGCGCTTTTAAGCGCCAAAGGCGGGCGCATGTATACGCAGAGCGAATTTCTCGTCGATTTCCGCGCACGCAGCGATGTGTTCCTTTCCGTGCTGGTAACGGGCTTGCAGAACTCCTTCGAGTTCGGCGCTCGCGGCGGAACGGCAGTGCACAATGCGCCGCGCGGCGGGACGAGTTTTCACGAACTGGGCTACCACTTCATGCTGCGGCCGGATTTGCCGGCGGGAAATTACCCGTGGCCGCTGGAGATATCGGTGCGCTCGGCCTAGACGCAGGCCGGCGCGGGCGGGCAGCGCCAGCGCGCTTTGATCAGGGCGTTATCGTGATCGTCAGTGTGTCCGCGTAGTTGCCGGCGCTGACCGGTTGCAGTGCGAATATGCGGCCGAAGATGGCGGACCCGACTGCTATCGCCGTTTGCCCCACGTTGCATCGCGTGCTGAGGCTGACGTTCTGGTTGAACGCGGATCCACCGATGGCGCCATCTCCCCACACGGTGCCGCCGAACGAGGTCATATAAAGCTGGTAGCTCATCAGGTCGGCGTTGGCGGAATTCTTCATCTGACGGGTGTTAATCTGGCCTGAGTTCGCGCTGACCCCCAGTTTGATCGACATTGTTGCGGTCGAGGGATTGGGCGCGCCCTGGCGACAGCAATTCACGGAAAAAGAGGTTGAGACATCCTTGGTTGATGCGGAAGAGTCGTCGTATACGCCAAAGTTCAGCGCCACGCCAGAAGGGACCGTGCATAGGACGGCGGCATGAGCGCCGCCGGAAAATCCCAGCAGCGCGCCGAGCAACATGAGTTCAATGTAGGGTTTCACAGAATATGTCTCCGAGGTTGGCAACAATTTCCAGGCTGTCGGGAACAATCAGTTCCAGCCTGCACGTTTTTTCTTCAACTTTCAACTGCGCCGTATAACGGCCGGGCGCCAGGTTTTCGACGTAAAAGTCGCCACCCCGGATGGTGCTCACGCGCGCGCTTTCTGCGCTGCCGGTGAGCACGATTTCGTAGTTCTCGAGCGGCGTTACCACGCCTTCGTTGCGGAATTTCAGGCTGCCGGTGACGGCGCGGACACGCGTGATCGAGAACAGCGCAAGCACGCCGGAGCGCAGCGGCGGGCGGATTTTCTGTCCGCTGTGCGTCACGGTGTAATCGAGCGGTATGTCCTTGGGCTGGATCGCTACTTCATTCAACTGGTAAGAGCCCAGGTTGGGCACAAACACCGAACCGGTCGCGTCGGTAATGCCGATTTCGGCGTTGCTTTTGAGCACGCGCACGCCCGCCAGCGGCGGCTCGACCTTGACCAGCGCAAAGCTGTCGTTGACCGGGCGGCTCATGTAAACGTCGTTGCCTATGTACGTGGCGGCGCCCGCGATCGACAATTGGTAGAAGCCCGAACTTCCCGATCCGCCATTGACGAAGTTCGTGCCCTCCGCCGTGTAAATCGCGTTGCGCGCGTTGTACTGGATGAATGGCGAGATGCTTTCGCTGTTCGCGCCGCCGGCAGCCGAGCGCTGGGCGATCACGCGGTAACCCAGGCCTTCGCCGATCGGCGGTGTTTTGGCGAATTGAAGCTGCGACGCGACGTCGCCGTCCTTGGTTCTCTGGTGGCTCGCGTTGGCCGAGTAGCCGTTCGCGCCAAAAAAAGACAACCCGACGAAAAAGGCCACACCGCTGGTGTCCTGCGTGACGTAGCTCAGGTTGGTCACCAGTGAGACGTTGTTCCCCACGGTCCTGGTGTACCCGAGCGTGGTGGTACGCTGCTCGCTGGCGCCGCCGAATACCGTTTGCACCGCATGACTCAGGCTGTAGGTGCCGGAATTGCGCGTGCCGTAGCTGATGCTCGCGGAACCCTGCAGCCGGGGTTTGTCAGTGGGCGCGACGCCGATGGAGGAGTAGTCCTCGCTGAAGCGGCGCACCAGCAATTGCGAACTGAAAGGCCCGGACAGAAAAGTGTGGGCCACTGAGGCGGCGGCACCCGAACGCGTGGTGATGTCGCTGTCGTGGCTGAACGACACGCCCGCGGTGACTACGCCGGCTTTCACGGTGTTGAGGGTCATGCGCGGGCCGAAGTTGATGTGGTCGCGCGTGGCATCGCCGCCGGCGCCGATGGTGAGCGTATTGCTCAATCCGTAGCGGTGAAATGCCGACACTGCGGCGGTGCCGTAGTCGTAGTTTGTCAGCCCGAAATTTTTTCGGATAAAGCCGGCGTTGTAGCTGTATTCATGCAGCCCTTTGGACAGCAGCTGGTCAGTGAAGAAATACGGGAAGTCGATGCGCTGCTCGCGGCCGAATGCATCCTTGACTACGATCTCGACATTGCGCAAGCCCGTTGCGCTATAGGCGTTAAGGTTTTGCAGATTGAAATTTCCGGGCGCCACTTTCTCGGACCGAACACGCGCGCCATCCATGTAGATATCGACGGTCGACGGCAGCGTAACGGCACCGGAATATCCGGCCAGCGGCGTTTTTATAAAGTAGGGATTGATCTGGTAGAGCTTGGACACGCCGATGCCGCCCAGGTTGAGGGAGCTGCCGAGGTCTCCGGACGACGCGAAAGAATCGCCGAGCACCCAGCGACGCAATTCTTCGGGCTGATCGTAGATGAGCTGGGTCTGCAGCCGGACCGAGCGTTGCTGGTCGGACGGGGTGGTGAACGTGTGGTTGTCGAGAAACAGGAACTTGCCGATATTCACGCCGAGTTCCGTCGTCACGTTGTACGATTCCGCCCCGGCCTGGGAATGAAAATAACCGAGCCGGTAATTCAAAAAGCCACCCGGCGCGCGGCGCTGAATGGGCGTGGCGGGTAAATTCGACCCCAGATTCAGGCTTTGGCCCGGCAGCATGCCCGGCGGCAATTGAATGTCCAGCGTCAGCGTCTTTTCGTTGAACTTGAGTTCGGCCCCCGCGATGGATTTGAGCGACAGATGCGCTTCGCCCGCGATATCGACCATGCGTCCGGCGGGACGCGGCACACCCATCTCGATCAGTTCGCGCGGCGGCAACAGAAAATCGCGGTCGGCAGTGACATAAGCGACGTAATCGCCTTTGGCGACGCCGTTCAAACGCACATTGACGACAATCTGGATCGGTTGTTCGGCGCCAGCTTTGGCGGCCACGGTCGCGGGCTCGCGCGCCGGCGCCGCTTGCGCCAGGACTTGCAGCGGTTGCAGCAAGGCGGTTGCGGCGGCGCAGTACATCAGAAAACGGGAGGCGACACGAAATGGATTGGTTGTCTGGTTCAGATCCGCCCCGTTCGCATTACTTTGCACCGCAGCGACTGGCGTCCCAGTCGAAGGTGCGCTCGATGTTGCCGATGCGATCCGTCTTCATCACGATTTGCAGCTTGCCGAGCTTTTTGCACAGGTCCGCCGGGAATTGCGCGGCGATGTGCTTGGTTGCGCCGGCCAGCACGTAACCGCCGACGATTTCCTTTTCGTAGCCCGCCTGTGATTTAACGCTCAGCGACTGGATCTGAAAATTCTGGTTGCCGCTGTTTTTGACAATGACCGTCGCCGCTGTCGGCCCGGCTTCGAGGCCTTCAATGGCGCCAGCGAACTGCTCCTTGTCGGGACGCACGAAAATCGGCACGCCGAAACGCAGCACGAACAGGATCTGCGCGCCTTTCTTGCCCGGATCGGGCGGTGGCGGCAGTTCCTCGATGAACAGCCGGTAAGATTTTTCGGTGGCGCCCGCCGGCACCTTGAGGCCGACGCGAACGACGCGCTGGTCCTGCTTGTCGACGGCGAAGATGCGCGGAAAAAAGACCAGGTCGTTGCTGTCGACGTAGACGTCGTTGCCCTTGGCGTCCTGCGTCCATTCGGCGAGCTTCGCCTGCATCTCGATCTTGCGCTCGGTTTCGTCGTTGCTGACCGTGATGCTGTCGGTCTTGTTCTGGCGATCGAGGTCGAGCCGGATCGGCGAAATGCTGAACAGGCCCGCGATGGATGAGGCCGGTATGAGCATGCAAAGCGCGCACGCTGCGATGACTCCAAAGCTACGCGTGATACGTTCAGGCCGCATGATCGATCCCATCGCAATTTTCAAAAAAAGGATGCCGCTGTCCGGCGTCCCGGCGGCGGTAATGCAAATGCAAAACTATGCGCAAGGGCCCATACCCTGCCGGTGTTCAGGGATTGACCGTAATAGTGACAGTATCGCTGTAAACCTGGCCGGCCACGGTCGCCTGCGCGTTTTGAAACTGCGCCGGGGTGATGGTGCCGTTGATGGTTACGGTTCTCGCTGCGGCGGCGGCGCCGAAGCCCTGGCCCGTAAAGCCGGCATCACCGCTGTAAGTGATGGAGTACGGCAGGAATGCCGTTGCCGTCACCGAATGCTTCATGCGTTTGGTGCCGGAGAAATTCAGGCCGCCGTTATCACCCGCTGCGGTCGACACGGTGCCCTTGGTGCATTTGATCGAAAACGTCATCGTTGCCAGGACGTTGCTGGCGCCCGAGGGGTCAATCGTGCCGAAATCGAGCAATCCCGGCGGCGAGGTTACTTTGCAGGTGCCAATGACGTTGGTCGACAAGCTCAGGGTGTTGGATCCCGCCGCGAGAGCCGGCGCAGCTAGCAGCATCGTCCAAATGCCGAGCGCGGCAAGAAAGCATGCTTTCATGCCGCGCATTTTGCCATAAAGCGGGTTACGGGTTGACGGTGATCGTCACAGTGTCGGCGTAGACCTGCGCGCCGGTGGTGGCAGTCGCACCGGCGAATTGCGCCGGGGTAATCGTGCCGTTGATGGTGACGGTCTGGGTCGCGGCCGCGCCACCGAAGCCGGCGCCGGCAAAGCCGGTGTCGTTGCTGTAACTGATGGCATAGGGCAGGAAGGCCGTGGCAGTCACCGAATGCTGCATGCGCTTGGTGCCGGAGAAGTTCAGGCCATTGTTGTCGGTCGCAGCGGTCGAGGTCGTACCGTTGCTGCATTTCATGACAAAGGTGGTCGATGCGGTCGCATTCGAGCCGCCGGACGGGTCGATGGTGCCGAAGTCGAGGGTGCCGGGGGCGGTAGTTACCTTGCACACGCCGGAAATTTTCGTTTCGCGTTGACCGTCAGGGGGGTCGTGCCGCCGGCAAACGCGCCGCTGGACACGATCAGGCCTGCCGAAAGAAGTGCGGAAGCCAGTGCGGTCAATTTGATGTTCTTGGTCGTAGCATTCATTTTCATTTCTCCAGTTTAAATATTAAGTATTTGCAAAATCTGCCGTAATTCCATTTGTCGAAATTGCGGTGTCTGGTCCTTCCTATTGCAATGCGCGTGCCAGGCAGCGTAAAAATGCTGCCAGGCAGCACCGTTTTACGGTCGAATTCGATAAATAAATAAGGTATTTTATTCTATAAATCAATTATTTACAATTTGACAAGGCATTCCAGAGGCAGTGCAGAAAAAACGGTGATGGAGACCATGCGACTTTGATGGTGTTGTGCAGAAAGTCACACAAGTCGTGCGGCAATCACCAAAAATTCATGGTGATGTCGTCGATTTCGTCGAAATCCGCACAGCTTGAAAAGGGCGGCGCTTAAATTGAGCGAATGCTCAGATAGAAGTGTTGAAACCCAGTTGACGCCACGCCTCATATACGACGGCGGTTACGGCATTGCCCAGATTCAGGCTGCGGCTCCCCGGCAACATGGGCAGCCGCAGCCGCGCATCAGGTGCAAAACTCTCCAGCAATTCCGCGGGCAGGCCGCGTGTTTCCGGGCCGAACACGAAAACGTCACCGGCCTGGTAATGCGCGCTGTCGTAGCGGACCGTGCCGCGTGTCGTGACTGCATATATACGATGGCCCGCCAATGAAGACCGGCATTGCGGCCAGTCGTCGTGCAGCGTGTAATCGATCCCGGCGCGGTAATCCATGCCGGCGCGCGCGAGTTGTTTGTCGGACAGCGAGAAGCCGAGCGGACGCACCAGATGCAGCCGGCAGCCGGTATTGGCGCACAGGCGCATAATATTGCCGGTGTTGGGCGGAATTTCGGGTTCGTACAGTACAATTTCAAACATCGCCTGATTTTCCCGCAAACTTGTCATGCCCAGCGAAACACGCTAACTTGCGGCCACTCATGGTACACAACGTGCTCATGCAAGCACGATTATCGTAATTAGCTGATCGCTTTGGGATTCATATGGCCCGACCGGAAAAAGTTCGCTTAGGCGAAATACTCGTACAGCAAAAGCTGCTCACGCAGGAGCAGCTGAAGCTCGCGCTCGACGAACAAAAGCGCAGCGGTCGCAAGCTCGGACGTGTATTCATCGAGCAGGGCTACGTTACCGAAGAAGAAATCTCCGAGGCGCTCGCCAAGCAGCTGCAGATTCCGTACATCAATCTCAAATACTACAACATCAAACCCGAGGTCACGCAGAAGCTGCCGGAGACCCAGGCGCGCCGTTTCCGCGCGCTCGTTCTCGAAGACACCCCCAAAGCGCTGAAGATCGGTATGGCCGATCCGACCGATCTGAATGCCTATGACGAGATCGCGCGCATCGTCAAGCGCGACATCGAAATCGCGGTGGTCACCGAATCGCAGTTGCTCGCCACTATCGACCGCGTATACCGCCGTACCGGAGAAATCTCCGGGTTGGCGCAGGAGCTGCAGGCCGAGCTGGGTGATGACGCCGTCGACTTCGGCGCGCTCGCCGCTTCGCCCGGACTCGAGGAAGCGCCGGTCGTCAAGCTCTTGCAGTCGGTGTTCGAAGACGCAACCCAGGTGCGCGCGTCGGACATTCATATCGAGCCGCAGGAACGCAAGCTGGTCATCCGGTTTCGCATCGACGGCTTGTTGCACCTGCAAACCGAAGCAGACACCAAGATTGCTTCCGCGCTGGTGCTGCGCCTGAAGCTGATGTCCGGGCTGGATATCTCGGAAAAACGCCTGCCGCAGGACGGGCGTTTCAACGTCAAGATCCGCAACAGCATGGTCGATGTGCGTATATCGACGATGCCGACGCAATACGGCGAATCGGTCGTCATGCGTTTGCTCAATCAGGGCGGTGGCATCCTCACGCTCGACAAGCTGGGCATGCCGCCGCATATCCTCGAACGCGTGCAGGCAGTATTGCAGCGTCCGAGCGGCATGATGCTGGTCACGGGGCCGACCGGCAGCGGCAAAACGACCACCCTCTACGCGGCGCTCGCGCAGCTCAACACGCCCGAACGCAAAATCATCACGGTCGAAGACCCGGTCGAGTACCGCCTGCCCGGTATCAACCAGGTGCAGGTGCACGAAAAGATCGAACTTACGTTCGGCCGCGTGTTGCGCTCGGCATTGCGCCAGGACCCGGACGTGATACTGGTCGGCGAAATGCGCGACCAGGAAACAGTCGAGACCGGCTTGCGGGCGGCGATGACAGGTCACCTGGTGTTGTCGACTTTGCATACCAACGATGCGGTGACCACGCCGATACGCCTGATCGACATGGGCGCGCCGCGCTACATGGTCGCACTGTCGCTGCAAATGGTGCTCGCCCAGCGGCTGGTGCGGGTGATCTGCGAGAGCTGCGTCGAAACCTACACTTTGCTCGCCGGGGAGCATGCGTTTCTCGCGCAGGAGCTGGGCAACAAGGTCGACAACTATCGTTATACCAAGGGCAAAGGTTGCTCGCACTGCAACGGCACCGGTTACCTTGGCCGCACCGGCGTCTATGAAATGCTGGAAATGAACAATGCAGTGGTCGAAGCGGCCAACCAGGAAGACCCGGCATTGTTCATCGAAGTCGCCACGCGCGAGATCGGCGGTTACACGTTGCGCGCGCACGCGGCGCAACTGGTGATCGAAGGCCGCACGACCGTGGAAGAAGCCATGCGCATCAGCAACCAGTTCGACGACGCCTGACCGCAATGGGTTATTTCGTCTACAAGGCACGCAATTCCGGCGGTGAATTAGTACAGGGCGTGCTGGAAAGCCCGGACAGCGGCACCGTCGCGGCCCAGCTGTTCAATCTCGGCATTACGCCGGTGGAGATCAAGCCGACCGGCGCGCCTGCCGCGGCCGGCGACGACGTGCTCGGGCGGTTTTTCCAGGAGAAAGTCGGCCACCAGGACGTGTTGTTGTTCAGCCGCCAGATGTATACGCTGCTGAAGGCCGGCGTGCCTATCATGCGCGCGCTGACCGGGCTGCAGGAATCAACCAGCAATTCCGCATTCGCCGCAGTGGTGAAGGACATCCGGGACAGCCTCGATGCGGGACGCGAACTCGCACCGTCGATGGCGCGCCAGCCCACGATATTCACGCCGTTTTACGTCAGCATGATACGCATCGGTGAAATGACCGGCCAGCTCGAGCAGATATTCCTGCACCTGTTCCATCATCTCGAGTTCGAGAAATTCATGCGTGAGCAGGTGAAGTCGGCGATCCGCTATCCGACTTTCGTCGTTGCGACCATGGCGGTGGCAATCGTCGTCATCAATATTTTCGTGATTCCGGCGTTTGCCAAGATTTACGCCGGGTTCCGCGCCGAACTTCCGTTGATGACCAAGATATTGATCGGTTTTTCCAACTTCATGGTCAACCAGTGGCCGCTCATGCTCGCCATCCTGGTCGGCGTGTTCCTGGGGTTCCGCTGGTGGTCGCGCTCGCCGGCCGGCAAGCTGAAGTGGGATGAAATGAAGCTGCGGCTGCCGATTGCCGGAAAAATAATCCTGAAAGCGACTTTGGCGCGATTCGCGCGCAGCTTTGCGCTTGCCGCGCGCAGCGGCGTTCCCGTCGTGCAGGCGCTGGCGACGGTGGCACAGACGGTAGACAACGATTACATGCAGAACCGCATCGAGGCGATGCGTGCCGGCGTGGAACGCGGAGAGTCGGTGCTGCGCACGGCCGCGAGCTCGGGCATTTTCACGCCGGTGGTGATGCAGATGATCGCGGTGGGCGAGGAGTCCGGCGCGCTCGACGACCTGATGGAAGAGATCGCCGACATGTATCAGCGCGAAGTCGAGTACGAGTTGAAAACGCTGTCCTCGCAGATCGAGCCGATTCTGATCGTAGCCCTCGGCGCGCTGGTGCTGGTGCTGGCACTCGGCGTCTTCCTGCCGATCTGGGATCTCTCGAAGGTGGCAATAGGTAAATGAGCCAGGCAACGGCAGCGAACGTGCGGATCTCGGTTGCCGCTGCCCGACAGCGGGGGTTTACGCTGATCGAACTGATAGTCGTCATCGTGATCATCTGCTCGCTGGCGGCAATCGGGCTGGATCGCCTGCTGGGCTATCAGGAACTCGCGGAAAAAGCTTCCATGGAAGCAACGGCGCAGAACATCAAGATGGGCCTGCAAATGCGGCTGGCCGAACTGCTGATTGCCAACCGGCAAAGTGAAGTGGCACAGCTGGAAAGCGAGAATCCGCTGCGCTGGCTGCAGGAAGAGCCCGCCAATTACCGGGGTGAATACCGCGAACCGGTGGCGCCCGGCAACTGGTATTACGATGAGAAGGAACACCAGTTAGTGTACGCTGTCAATCGGGGCAGCAATCTTGAGGTTGGCGGCGAGAAAGAAATAAAATTGTTACGTTTTCGCCCCCAAGTCGTTAAGCAGACAGTCGAAGCGTCAGGAAGCAAGGTTTTGACCCCCGTGGGGGTCACTTTGACCCCTGTTACACCTTACCAATGGCGAAATAACAGCCCAAACGCCTAGTTTGGGCATGAAACTTGCTGCGCAAATGCGCACTAGAGGAGATTCAAAATGAAGCGGACGCAAACGGGTTTTACCCTTATAGAACTGATAGTTGTCATTATTATCCTGGGCATTCTTGCCGCGACGGCCTTGCCCCGCTTTGTCGGGTTGCAGACTTCTGCGCGCATCGCCAAGCTCAATGCGGCGCTGGGTGCGGTTAAAGGCGGCGCGGCGCTCGCGCATGCTGCCTGCCTCGTGGCGATCCCGCAGTGCAATTCAACTGGCGGCGCTGCGACAGTGACGATGGAAGGCCTCGTAGTGACTACCGTCGGCCAGTATCCGACTGCTGACGCGACCGGCATTATTGCGGCAGCCGGCCTGACGGTGGGCCCGGCATCGACCGACGGCTACAACACGACCGGGGGCGGCGCCGGTGCCGGCACTCCAATTACTATTACGGTTTTGGGCAATGTGCCGGCAAATTGCAGCTTTACATACACCTCGCCGACCGCGGTCGGGCAGTCGCCGGTTTACGGCGTGCTCGATACGACGGGATGTTGATTTTCACCACCAGAATATTTGAAATACCAAAGGAGAAGCAAAAATGAGAAAGTCTGCTAAAGGCTTTACGCTGGTCGAGTTAATTGTCGTTATCGCAGTCGAAGTTGCGCGGGCAAAGTTCTATGCAACGGGAACCAGTCCGGCGACCGTAACCGCGGTGGACGGTACCGTCATTTCGGTTGGCACAGCTGGCGCTGCATCCGGAGTTCCGATCGGAGACGCAACTGGTATCGGGCGGGCAGCCAATATCATAGCCACGACGTATACCGGCGCTTATACGGCGGGTGGCGTCAGCACGTTTACGTTGGTCGGCGGACCAGCCGGCTGCAACGTCACGTATAACGACACGAACGGCGTGGTATCTGCTGCGAACGCCATCGCGGCCAATTGCTGATAGTGATTTGGCGAGGGACGTGATTTACTGAACACGTCCCTCTAAATAACCACGACGGGTGGGGTGTTCCGCGATGGAGCCCGCACCCGTTGTCATTTGAGCGCCAATGCGCATAACTTATTCGAAATCCAGCGGCGGATTCACGATGCTCGAACTTATCGTGACCATGATCATTGCCGGCATTCTTTCGGCTGTGGTGGCCGGCCGCTTTTTCGCTCTTGATTCGTTCAAGTCGCGCGGATTTTACGATGAGTCGATCGCGGTGGTGCGCTACTCGCAAAAGGCTGCGATTGCCCGGCGTGCGAATGTCTATGTTTGCTCGACCGCCACGCAAGTAGGTGCGTATTCGGACGCCGCCTGTACGGCGCCCGTGCAGCATCCCTCGCAAGGCGGAAATCTCGCGACTAACGCGCCGCCCAATGGCGTGAGTGTTTCGGTAGGCTCGTTCGCATTCGATTCCGGCGGCAGACCGCAGCCCAACGCGCAGCAGACTATCGTTATCACGAGCACCATTGCGGACGACCCCGTGCGCACCATCACCGTCGAAGCGGAGACCGGCTTTGTCCAGCACAATCCGTGACAGTGCGCGAGTGCGCCGCATGCGCGGCGTGACGCTGATCGAGCTGATTACGTTCATCGTCATCGTCAGCGTTGCGGTGGCGGGAGTGCTGGGCGCTCTCAATTACGCCGCGCGCAGTTCGGTCGACCCGATGACGCGCAAGCAGGCGCTGTCGATCGCGGAAGCGTTGCTCGAGGAAGTCGCGCTGCAGCCGTTCACGTATTGCGACCCGACCGATGCTAACGTGAGAACTGCGACCAGCGCTGCGGGTTGCGCCACGCTCGTCGAGGGGATGGGGCCCGAAGCCGGTGAGGCGCGGACGAGCGCCGTTACACCGTTCAACAATGTAAACGACTACAACAACCTCGCATTGCCGGCCGGCGGCATCACTGACATCGCGGGCAACCCGGTCGGTGCATCCCCCAATTACAGCGCGCTTATTACGATTACGCAGCAGGCCCTGCAAGGCGTGCCCGCGGCGGAATCGTTGCTGATAACGGTCACCGTGACATTCACGACCGGCATTATTTCTGAAGACGTCACCGTACAGGGATATCGGACGCGTTACGCGCCGAACGCCGGTAGCTGACATGCGCATACTTTCTGCCATACGCAGTAACCGCGGCATGACCTTGATCGAAACCGTGATCGTGATTTCAATACTGGGGGTTCTCGCCGCCGGCATTGCATTGTTCATCCGGCGGCCGATCGAAGGCTATTTCGACGCGGTGCGGCGCACCGAGTTGAGCGACATCGCAGACACCACGCTGCGTCGCATGTCGCGCGATATCCGTTACGCATTGTCGAACAGCATACGCACCACCACCGTGGGCACGACTGTCTACCTCGAATATCTGCAAACCAGCGGTGGCGGCCGTTACCGTGCAGAGGTCGACAGCGTTGGCGGAGGCAACATACTCGACTTCACTGCGGCCGACACATCCTTCGACGTGCTCGGGCCCGCGCCGGTATTTACGGGCGGTGAGTCCATCGTCGTGTTCAATCTCGGCCCTGGCTTCGGCACCGCAAATGCGTACGGAGGCGGCAATATTGCGGCTGGCGCAACCATCGCCGGCAACACCATCACGATCCCATTGACACTGTTTCCGTTTCCGTCGCCCGGCAACCGTTTCAGCGTCGTGCAATATCCGGTGACTTACGAATGCATTCCGAACGCGTTGAATCCGGCAGCGGGAAGCATCCGCCGTTACTGGAATTACGGGATAAACGCCGCGCAACCAACGCCGCCGACAGGTGGCAGCAATGCATTGCTGGCGAACAATGTCGCGAGCTGCGCCTTCAGTTACACGCCGGTCACGCAGCGCGTCGGACTCGTCACGTTGACGCTGGGTATTGCCAGTTTGTCAGCGCCTGGCCAGCTTGAAACCGTCCAGTTATTCCATGAAGTCCACGTGGGCAACGCGCCATGATGCCCGGGCCGGCTAAATTGCAAAGCGTACTGCGCGCGCCTTCCCGTCAACGCGGCTTCGGGCTTATCACCGGCATCTTCATCGTCGTCGTGCTGGTCGCGCTTGGTGGGTTCATTATTTCGATTACCGGCTATTCGCAAAGCAGCTCGCAACGCGACGTGCTCGGCGTGCGCGCCTACCACGCAGCGCGCGCCGGGCTCGAATGGGCAGCGTGGCAGTCGCTCGATCCGAACAACACGATAGGGACCGCAGTGTTGCCGAACTGCCCGGCGTCGCCGACGACGATTCCCGCGGGCACGCTTGCCGGCACATTATCGCTGTTTACCGTTACGGTCACGTGCGTGCAGACCAATACAACCGAAGGCAACCGCAATATCGCCATGTATGCCATTACTTCGACAGCCTGCAACCAGCCCGGCGGCGCGGGATGCCCCAATGCCGCGCCGGGCAACACCTATGTAGAACGCCAGGTGCAGGCGACGCTCGCCAAATGCAAAGACCCGACCGCCCCGGCGCCGACGTTTAGCTGCAGTTAATGACCGCGTGTCGGCTACCCTGAAAAACGTGCATTTGTTCCTCCTGTTTGACCATGAACGTGGGATGATTAAAAGCTATATAAACCAATACCTTCGCGAACGAACGTTGTGCGCGAAGCTGGTTGATGACCATGCCCAGGCTGGAACGGAACTTGCGGATATTTAAAGGAATATGACCAAACCGCCCTTGATCAATACGGTAGTGCGTATCGCACTGGCTTTCGCCGTGTGGTCGGGGCTGCTGTTCGCGTCGTCGCAGGC
>JAIOOZ010000121.1 GCA_021414185.1 Betaproteobacteria bacterium | reverse complement strand
CGTAGTGCGAGCGCGACCGCGACCGCCAGCGCGAACAGTCCGAGAATCCAGAATACCCAGCGCACCGGCGGCCCTTCGCCTAGCGCGCGCGTTCGCGCGTCAGCCGGTAGTTGCGCACGGCGTCGAGGCTGGAGGCCACATCCGGCATCTCGATGCTGATCTGGCTGTCATGCAGCTGGCGCACCGCGGTGACCGCATTGGCGACGGTCTTGTCGCGTGCATCGTAGTAGCGCGCCAGCCAGTCGCGCGCCGCCTTGAGGTCGGTCTTGAAACTTTTTTCGTCGTGCGCGAGCAGCGCCAGCCGCGCGCCGAGCAGACGCAGTTTGAGGTTTTCGCGCAGAAAATAAGTCTGGCCGGGCGCGAGCAGCGGGATGTCGGGGCGGTCCATTCTTTCGATGCGCACGAGGTCGCGCATGTCGCGCCACAACTCGCGCGTGAAGCGCATCCAGGCATTGGCGTCCGCATCCGCGGCGCCTTTGGCGGCGGCCGGCTCCTGCGGGCGCACTTCGAGCGCCAGCGGCAGGCTGTCTATCGTGCCCATCAGGTTGTCGATGCGAGCGCTGATGCCGATCACATCGACATAGGGCGCCAGCTTCAGGCGCTCGACGTCGCGCGCTATCACCTTGCGCAGTCCCGCCAACTGCGGCCGGTCGAGCCGTGCGAGCCGCGCATCCGCCGCCTGCAGCGCGATCAGCGCCGACTTGACGTTGCCCGCGAGCTGCAACTGCTGGCTGGCGACCAGCAAGGTCTGCTCGACGTCGGCCAGCAATGACTCGTCGCGGCTGCGCGACAATTCCTGGTAGAGCGCCTCGAGCGCGATCTGCTGGTTCTGCGATTCCTGCAGCTTGGCCTCGAGCACGCCCAGCTTGACCTGGGCTTCGCGGGTCGCTTCGCGCACCTGCTCCGCAACGCCCCGGCTCTCCTTGTTCTCGACGTCGGCAGCGGCCAGGCGCCGCGCCAGTTCGTGCTGCAGCGTGTTGATCTGCTGGTGGCTGTCGTACCACTGCCAGGCCAGAACCACCAACGCGAGCGCCGCCACCAGCGCCACCGGATGCAGGTAGCGCGGACGCGCGTTGGGCGACGCGCCCTCCAGCACCGGCTTGGCGGCGGATTCGCCGGTTGCAATTTTTGGAGATTCTTCCATCAGCTCACTCTAATCAGTGACAGTGTTGCTGTAAACAGGCGTGTGCATTCAGGCGTGCGCGGCAAACCATTGCTGCAGGCCCTGCATGAGTCCGTCGTCGCCCTGCGCGGTCTCAACGACGGCGTCGAGGTTCAACTCGCGCGCGGCAGCGGCGATGCGCGGATGCGGCACGAACAGCGGGGTCTTCTGCAACCACGGCCGGCCCGGCGCGCCGACGAGTTCATGCAGATTACGCAGCCCTTCGCTGCTGGTGACGACGACCGCGTGCACCTCATTGCGTTCCCATGCCTTCAACAATGGCGCGGGATCGGCGCGCGGCAGCACACGGCGATAGCATTCGGCGTATTCGACGGCGGCGCCGCGCGTAGTCAGCGTCTCGCCCAGCAATTCGCGGCCGCCGACGCCGCGGAAAATGATCAAGCGTTTGCCCGCGACGTCCTGCATTTCGGGCAGTGCGAGCAGCGCTTCGCTGTCGAAGCGCGCCGGTGCCGTCGCCGCGGCCACTCCGAAGTTTGCCAGCTCGCGCACGGTCGCCTGGCCGACTGCCGCGAACGCCAACTGCGGCGGCAAAGCACGCCGCGCCTTGATCAGCGTCATCGCCTTATAGACTGCGTTGGGGCTGATGAAAATCGCACGGTCGAAATCGTCGAGCCGGTCGATCAACGCCAGGAGAGGTCGCGTGTCGTCGATGTCGGCAATCTCGATCGCCGGGAACAGAATGGCATGGCCGCCCGCGGCGCAGATCGCTTCGGCGAGTTGCGCGGACTGGCGTGCGGGACGCGTCACCACTATCCCTTTGCCCGCGAGCGCTTTGCTTTTGCCCGCTTCGCTCATCCAAATGCGTGAGGGGTGAGGAGTGAGGAGTGGGGAGTAAACCGCGCCTGCGCGGCGTCGCCTTCCGCCTCTCGCCTCTCGCCTCTCGCCCCTCTCATGATTCAAGTGCAGCGAGTATATCCGTCGCGCCCAGCGCGCGCAGCCGCGCGGCGAGTTCATTTCCCAGCGCTTCCGGATCGCGCGCGTCGGCGGTCAATTCAGCGCGCACGAATTTCGCGCCGTCCGGGCTCGCGACGAAACCGCGCAGTCGCAGGCTGCCGCCTTCCGCCTGCGCGTACGCACCCAGCGGCAACTGGCAATTGCCGGACAATGCGCGGGACAACGCGCGCTCCGCACGCACGCACGCTGCGGTCTCGGCGTGATCAAGCGGCTGCATCATGGCTATCAGGTCGGCGCGATCGGCGCGGCATTCGATGCCCAAAGCGCCCTGCCCCGGCGCCGGCAGACTGTCTTCGGGCGTGAGGATGGCAGTAATACGGTCGGCAAGCCCCAGCCGCTTCAATCCCGCGGCCGCCAGCACGATGGCCGCATACTGGCCGTCATCGAGCTTCTTCAACCGGGTTTGCACGTTGCCGCGCAAAGGCTCGATTTTGAGCCGTGGGAAGCGCGCGCGAATCTGGCTTTCACGGCGCAGGCTGGAAGTTCCCACGCAACTGCCGTCGGGCAGCGCGGAAAAATCCGCATATTGATTGGAGACGAAAGCATCCCGCGAATCGGCGCGTTCGGCGATCGCCGCAATCGCGAAGCCGGGCGGCAACACCATCGGCACGTCTTTCATCGAATGCACCGCGATGTCGGCGCTGCCGGCGGCAAGCGCGTCTTCGAGCTCCTTGACGAACAGGCCTTTGCCGCCGCTCTTGTCGAGCGCGCGGTCGAGTATGCGGTCGCCCTGCGTGGTCATGCCGCGAATGGTAATTTTTGTTTGCGGATATAATGCGGCGAGCCGCGCTTCGATATTGCGCGCCTGCCACAGCGCCAGCGCGCTTTCACGCGACGCGATCACTAGGCTCAACAATGGGTGGTTCGAAGCGGCGCTGGTCACGCGTTTTTCCTGCCGGAACATGGATATGACAAATTACCTGCGGCAATTCCGTCTGCTGCTTTTGATTCTAGCATGCAGCGTCGGCGCGGCCTGCGCGCAGACGCAAGTACCGCTGCTCCAGTATGCCGACGATTTTGCGGCGCTCGGTAAAGTCGCCGCCGCGCGCAACCTGCCTGTCATGCTGGTGTTCACGCGGCCCGGCTGCCCGTATTGCGCGCGCGCCAGGAAAAACCATCTCGAACCGCTGAGTGCGAGCGCCGGCTACGGTTCGCAAGTGATTATCCGTGAGATCGAAGCGCCCAACGACCTGATCCCGCTGCGCGATTTCGACGGCAACCAGACGACCCACGGCGAATTCGCGCGCAAATACGCGGTGCAGGCAGTGCCGACGGTGATCGTCGTCAATGCGCGGGGCGAGCCGCTTGCCGACGCGATCGTCGGCCTCAACGTGCCGGATTTCTACAATCTTTATCTGGAACAGGCGATCGACACCGCGCGCCTCAAGCTGCGCAATCGCTGATCGTTGATCGCTACCGCTAGCCGCACTGCAGGCGCTGGCCTTCGCGCTTGCGCTTGACCGCGGCGGGATACGACGCGAGTTCGAAATTCACGAACACCAGGTCTTTACCGCGATAGGCGACGACCTGCCCTGCTTCGCTCTGCCACTTGACGCCTGGTTGATCACTTGCATTTTGCATCGGCAGGGTTTGCGGTGCGCCGTAGCGCCCGCTCAGGTAGGCAATCACCGCGTCGAAATTCCGCACTTCCGCGGACAGCGAAAACTGCTGCAGGCGACCATCGAGAAAATGCAGCCGGATTTCACGCGTCTCGACGCCGTTGAGCAGCTCGGTGTGCGATACGCAGCCGACGTCGGCAAAATCGTCGTCGCGCTGCATGCAGCCGTAACCGCGCTTGCCGAGATCGGGCTTGCCTGCGCGCGGCTTGGCCAGAGATGCATCGATGTCGCGAAAATCCAGATCGCGCTCCAGCCGCGCGTAACTGGCGCCGAGGCCGATGTCGAGCACGCCGAACGGCATGTCTGCCGCCGCGCTGGCAACCGCCGCAAAGCTGAGAACGCAAAAAAGAGTCAGGCGTGAAGTCATAAAATTCTCCCCAGTTCGCGCACGATATGCTGCTGGCGCCGGCTTACCGCGAGTTTCTCGGCAACGTTGTTCAGTACCACTACCCAATGGCCTTCGCCATCGGCATCGGTGGCGCGCTCGAAACCGCGAATCGCATCCTTGGCCACCAGGCAGTTGCGATGTATGCGCACGAAGCGTCCGAAAAATTCCTGTTCGAGCTTCGACAACGATTCTTCAAGCAGAAATTCGCGTTCGGCGGTGCGCACGGTAACGTATTTTAACTCGGCTTTGAGAAATGCGATGTCGGCCAGCGGTATCAGGTGGATGCGCCCGCGCTCATTGACCGACAGATGACTGCGCGCGTCCGGTTTCATTTCGCGCAGCACGTCGGGCCGCAACGGCGCCAGCGAGCGGGCGCGCGACAGCGCCTCGAACAGGCGGGCGAGCCGGATCGGCTTTAACAGATAGTCGATGGCGTGCACTTCAAAAGCTTTCAGCGCATAAGCGTCGTAGGCGGTGGTGAATATCACGGCCGGCGGCTCGTCCAGCTTCTGGATGTGCTGCGCCACTTCGATGCCGTCCATTTCCGGCATCCGGATGTCGAGCAGCACCACGTCGGCGTCGCACGCCGGCAGCAGCGCGAGCGCCTCGCGGCCGTTCGCGGCCTCGCCGGCAATCTCGAGCGGCATCTTGAGCGCGCAGTCGCCCAGGAGATCGCGCAGACGATTGCGCGCGGGCGCCTCGTCGTCGACGACCAGCACGCGCAGCGGCTGCTCGGCGGTCATCAGGCCCGTGCCTTCAGGTAGGGAATCACAATGCGCACCTCATAAGTATCCGCCGTCGCCACCGTTTTGATGCGGGCCTCGACGTCGAAATGCAGCGCGAGCCGCTCGCGGATGTTGGCGAGCGCCATACGGTTGCCCGCATGGTGGGTGCCGTCGGGACGGTACGGATTGCGCAGCACCAGATGTATCTGCTCGCCATCGCGATTGATCAGGATATTGATGGTGCCCGGTTCGGTGCGCGGCTCTATGCCGTGATACACGGCGTTTTCCAGCAACGGCTGCAGCACCAGCGGCGGAATCAGCGCGTCCGCCGGCATATGGGCGACGTCCCATTCTATGCGCAACCGCTCGCCCAGGCGCAATTGCTCTATGCTCAGGTACTGCTTGGCGAGCTCAACTTCGCGCGCGATCGGCGCCAACTGGCGGTTGTCGGCCATCAGCACGCGAAAAAGATCGGCGAGATCTTCGAGCGCCTGCTCGGCGCGGCGCGGTTCCTGGCGCATCAGGGAGAGCACGGCGTTGATGCTGTTGAACAGGAAATGCGGGCGGATGCGCGCCTGCAGCGCCTGCAGTCGGGCTTCCGCCAGCGCCGGCGACAACGCGCGTCCGCGCAAATCAAAGTAACCGATCAGCACGCCGGTCAGCAGCAACGTGAATATCCAGTAGCGCTCAAGCGCCCCCATGCCGCTGAACAAATTCAGGCCGAGGTAATACACCCCCGTCGTGATTACGAGTTCGAGCACGACGACCGCGGCAATCGCGTGCCAGTAACGCAACCGGTGCAGCCAGTCGTTGGCGGCAGCGAGCACCAGCAGGCTCAACATCAGCACCGGCTGCACCAATGACGAGACGTCGATCAGCTCTTCTATCAGGACCAGCGGCTCGGTGGTTTTCAACAGCGCCGCGGCCAGGCAGGCGCCGTCCACGATTACCAGAATACGCAGCAAAATCCCGAGGTTGCGGAAGTTGGGCAGGGCGCCCGCGTTGGCGTTTTGATTTATACTCACCGCTTGATTATGTGAGAGCACAACAGGTGGCGCAAGAGAAACAAAAAGACGGGGCAACGCCGTGGTCCGGACGCTTCAACGAGCCGGTGACTGAACTCGTCAAGCGGTTTACCGCCTCCGTCGATTTCGACCAACGGCTGGCTGAATTCGACATAGAAGGCTCGGTGGCGCACGCGCGCATGCTGCACGCAGTTGAAATCCTGAGCGCAAACGACCTCGCGGCCATCGAAAAAGGCCTCGCCCAGATCCGCGAGGAAATCCGCGCCGGCAAGTTCAAATGGTCGGTCGACCTCGAAGACGTGCACATGAATATCGAGAGCCGCCTCACTGCGCTGGTCGGCGACGCCGGCAAGCGGTTGCACACCGCGCGTTCCCGCAACGACCAGGTGGCGACCGATGTGCGGCTCTATCTGCGCGCGGCGATCGACGATATCAGCGGCCTGATCAAGGCCGCGCAGCGCGCATTGCTCGATCTCGCGGACCAGCACACCGATACCATCATGCCGGGCTTCACGCACATGCAGGTCGCGCAGCCGGTGTCGTACGCGCACCACCTGATGGCGTACTTCGAGATGCTCAATCGCGATGCGCAGCGGCTTGCCGATTGCCGGAAGCGTGTCAATCGCCTGCCGCTGGGGAGTGCTGCGCTCGCCGGCACGACGTTTCCGATCGACCGCCTGCTGGTGGCCAAGGAACTCGGTTTCGACGGCGTCTGCGAGAATTCGCTGGATGCGGTGTCCGATCGCGATTTCGCGATTGAATTCTGCGCCGCCGGCGCGCTGGTCATGACCCATCTGTCGCGCTTTTGCGAGGAAATCATCATCTGGATGAACCCGCGTTTCGCGTTCATCGATCTCGCCGACCGTTTTTGCACCGGCTCGTCGATCATGCCGCAGAAAAAAAATCCGGACGTGCCGGAACTCATCCGCGGCAAAAGCGGCCGCGTCTACGGCCACCTGCTTGCGTTGCTGACCCTGATGAAAGGCCAGCCGCTCGCTTATAACAAGGACAACCAGGAAGACAAGGAACCGCTGTTCGATACGGTGGACACGCTCATCGCGAGCCTGCGCGTGTTCGGCGAAATGCTGGGCGGCATCGAGGTCAAGGCGGAAGCCATGCGCAATGCCGCGCTGGAAGGTTATGCGACAGCGACCGATCTCGCCGATTACCTCGTCAAAAAAGGCGTGCCGTTTCGCGAGGCGCACGAAGCGGTCGCCCAGGCGGTGCGTTTCGCCGAAGGCCGCGGCTGCGATCTCGCCGCGCTGAAACTGCCCGATTTGCAGCAGTTCTCGCCGCTGATCGGCAAGGACGTGTTCGCCGCACTCACGCTCGACGGCGCACTCAAAGCGCGCAGCCACATCGGCGGCACCGCGCCCGCGCGCGTCAAAGCCGCCATCGCCAAGGGCCGCAAGTCCCTGGCGTGAACGCAACGGTGTGGCCGGATAGCAGCGCCGGCGCAACATTCGGATAGAACGCACGCGCGATCGCGATTAATATGGCGCGCATGAATACCGCTACGCTGCAGTCGCACCACCAGCAACGAGTGCTTGCCGCTTGCCAGTACCTGGACGCACATTGCGCAGAACGCGTGACGCTCGCCGTCCTCGGACGACGCGTCAACCTGAGCCCGTTTCACCTGCAGCGCCTCTTTAAGGCGGTGGTCGGCGTGTCGCCGCGCGAATATCAGGAGGCACAGCGCATCGCGCGCTTCAAGCACCATGTCGGTAGCGGCCGCTCGGTCACGCAGGCGATGCTTGACGCGGGCTTCGGCTCGACGAGCCGGCTCTATGAGAAATCGGCGCAGCTTGGCATGACGCCCGCGCGTTATCGCAATAAAGGCGCGGGCGTAGCCATCGGGTTTACGACTTTTCGTTCCACTCTGGGTGCGGTGCTGGTCGCCGCCACCGCGCGCGGCATCTGTACGGTCAGCCTCGGCGCGCGCGCCGGGGACCTTGTCGCGGCACTGCGTGCCGAGTTCAGCGCCGCCGCTGTTAAGCGCGATGACCATGGCTTGCGCGATTACGTGAAGGCCATTGCGGCCTACCTCGCCGGCGACAACATCGATCTTGCCCTGCCGCTCGATATCCGGGCTACCGCGTTTCAGCGCAAAGTGTGGAAATTGCTGCAAACGATACCTTACGGAGAAACGCGCTCGTACAGCGAACTCGCGCGCAAAGCCGGCAACCCGAACGCGGTACGCGCGGTCGCACGTGCCATTGCCACTAATCCCGTGGCGCTGCTGATACCCTGCCACCGCGCGATCAGAAAAGGCGGCGAGCTCGCGGGTTACCGCTGGGGAATAGAACGGAAGGCGGAGCTGCTGAAGCGGGAAAAGCGGTGATCGAGAATTGAGTGGCCGCATCACTTAAGGGTGCCGAAGCGACTTCGGGGCCCGGTTTACGCGTTCCTGAATGCGTTCACGGCGTGCCCTTGCGCGCGGCTCGCCATATGGCGACGCGCCGCCAGAGCACGAACGACAGCAGCACCGGCATGAAAAACACAAAGGTCATCGCCACGACGAAGCCGACCAGCCCCGGCACATCGGCAGGCCCTTCGCTTCCCCATTCGCCCCAGCCCAGGCTCACCGCAAAGCCGGCGGCCGCGCCCGCCACCGCGCAGGCGAGAAAGATCAAAGGAGTGCGCAGCGCCAGCCACATGGTTCAGGTAAACAGCGGCAACGGCACCCGCCCCTCCTGCTGTGCCTCCTGCAGGACGATGAGCAGTTCCCGGCGCGCGGAGTCGGACACCCCGCCGCCGTGGCGGAGGAAATTTTCGACCGCCCGCTCGAGCGGATATTCGATGCGCTCGAACTGGCGCACGTCGAAAAACTTCTTGTCCGGGATCGATTGCGTGACCAGCCTGCCCTTTTTCATCTCGATGAAAGAAATTTTCGTCTTGCCGATCTTGTAGACGATGGCGTGGTGGGCATTGTGATCGCGATAGACGCCGAGGGCTTTCTTGTTCTGCCGGATGTCGCTTTCTTCGAGCGGCAGATGCAGCTGCTCCAGCGACGCGCGGCCGCGTTTATATCGCCCCGGCATGCCGGCTTCAGCGCTGGGCGCGCCGCAGCTGGGCGCGGGCCGGCGGCGCGGTCGTGCCACGCACCTTGAGTTCAACAGGCAGCTCGTGCTGGCGCGCAACGCTTTTGCCCGACAACTGCGCCAGCAAATGCGCGGCCGCGAACTGGCCGAGTTCCAGCGTCGGGAAATGCACGGTGGTGAGCCCCGGCGACAACAACGACGCAATTTCCATGTCGTCGAAACCCGTGATCGAAACCTGCTGCGGCACGCGGATTCCCAGCGTGTTGCACTCGGCGATGGCGCCGATGGCCAGCACGTCGTTGCCGCACATGACGGCGGTCGGCGGCCGCGCGTTCGCCATCAGCGCGCGCAGGCCCTCGCGTCCGCTGGCGAGCGAATAGGTTTTTTCGATCACGCGCTCGGCCGCGAGCTTGATGCCGCGCGCAGCCAGCGCGTCGCGCACGCCCTGCAAGCGGTCGCGCGCGCGCTCGTTGTTGACAGTCACGCCGGAAATCATGGCGAACTCGCGGTGGCCCTGCTCCAGCAAATGATTGGTCAGCTGCAGCGCAGCGGCGCGGTTGTTGAAGCCGACACACGGATGCTTGCCGCTCGTATCCAGCGCCCACGTCAGCACGTACGGCATTTGCCGCTGGCCAAGCATGGCGTAGAGCTGGGGATCGTGCGAAGTGCCGAGCAGCACCAGTCCGTCGATGCCGCGTTCGATCAGCGCGCGCGTCACGCGGACTTCAACCGCCGCATCGAATTCATGGCACGCGAGCAGCAGCGTGTAGCCCGCCGCGTCGAAAGTTTTCTGCAGCGCGTGCGTGGTGTTCGCGAAAATCGCATTGTCCAGCGTCGGCACCACCGCACCGATGGTATGCGTGCGGCGCGAAGCCAGCGCGCGCGCCGCGCCATGCGCGACATAACCCAGGCTGCGCACCGCGTCCTGCACGCGCGCGAGCGTGCCCGGCTTTACCTTGTGCGGCAGCATGAGCGCGCGCGAGACGGTCGCCGTCGACACCTTGGCAAGGCGCGCAACATCGCTCAGCTTGGCGTTTTTCCTGGGGGTTTTCACACGTTTATCAATCCGGAACCGAACCGCATCGAGCGTAGCAACTGGCGCCTGCCGCGGCAAGCGCTTTCAACGGCGCGGCGACGCGGTAGTGCCGCGCACGATGAGATCGACCGCGAGCTCGGTCACCCGCGCGCTGTCGGTGCCGCCGATGCTGGCAAGTATCTGCTGCGCCGCTGCGTAGCCGAGTTCGCGCATAGGCACGCGTACCGTGGTCAACGCGGGCACCAGTATGGACGCGGCCTCCATATCGTCGAAACCGGTCACGGAGACCGCATCCGGCACCGCGATCCCCTGCGCGTGGCACTCCAGCACGGCGCCCATCGCCAACACGTCATTGGCGCAGATCACCGCGGTCGGGCGCGTGGCGGACGCCAGCAGGCTGTGCATGGCGGCGCGGCCTTCCGCCAGCGTATACGGCGCTTCGATCACGTGTTGCGGCGCAAGCCCGATATCGCGCGCCGTCAGCGCTTCGCGCACGCCCGCCAGCCGCGCACGCGCGCGATCGTTGCCCGCGACAACACCGGAAATCATCGCGAACTCGCGGTGACCGATGTCGACGAGGTAATCAGCCACGCGCATCGCGGCCACGCGATTGTCGAAGCCGACGCACGGGTGGCGCCCTGAGCGGTCGAGCGACCACGTCAGCAAATAGGGAATTTCGAGGTCGGCGAGCATGGCGAACAGCGCGTCGTCATGCTCGGCGCCAATCAGCACGATGCCGTCGACGCCGCGCTCGATGAGAGAGCGTGCGACCTTGACTTCGTTCGTGAGATCGAACTCGTGACATGCCAGCAGCAGCAGATAGCCGCTGTCGTCGAGCGCCTTTTGCAGCGCGTGCGTGGCTTTGGCGTAAAGCAGGTTGTCGAGCGTCGGCAGCACCGCGCCTATGGTGCGGCTGCGCCGCGCGCGCAATGCGCTGGCAGCACCATGCGGCACGTAACCGAGTTGCCGCGCCGCCTCTTCAACACGCTGCAGCGTCGCCGCGCTGACCGACGGCTCCCGCGCCAGCGCCCGCGATACCGTCGCATTGCAAACGCCCGCCAGGCGTGCGACGTCGATCAGTTTGGCGGCGGGTTTGGTCAAAGCGTGTCCAAAATCGAAGATTGAAGTATGCTCCCACCATGCGAGTCAGACTGCAAGAAATGAGTGCACGGAGCCCCGGCCGGCCGGCTTATATTCTCGCCGCACTCCTCTTGTGCGCGTATGGCGCAAACGTACTGATCGGCAAGGGCAGCGCCCTGTTCGGCTGGCAGCTACCGCGCGCGAACGACCTTGCCGAGTTCCTGAGCGTGCTCGCCGCGATGATCCTGTTCGTAATCGGCCTTATGCGCAACGAAACGGCCGCGCGGCCCCCGCCCTGATAACAACCGCAGCACCACTACAACCATAAACAGCCAGGAGGAGAACACTATGTCCAAGCACAACGAGCACATTGCATCACCCATGCGCCGCCGCTTCATGGAAGTTTCCGCGCGTTACGGTTTTACCGTTGCCGTCCTCGCGACGACCGGCGGTTATTTGTGGTCCGATGCCGCGGTTGCCCAGACCGCCGCGAGCGAAGAAGACCTCGCGCGCAAGGCGCAACACCGCATGATTCTCGCCACCGAATACAAGCTGGGCTCCTTCGTGAGCTATCCCATCATGCAGGAAGCCTTCAAGGAAAACGCCCAGAACTTGAGCAAGGGCGCGCTCTACGTGAAACTCTTCCCGGCCGGGCAACTCGGCGTCGGCGGCTCGCTCGCGCAGAAAGTACAAAGCGGCACCGTCAACGCCGGCGGGCTCTCGCTGTCGAATTTCTCCGCCTACGCCCCGGCGGTCGATCTCATCAACATCCCGTACTGGTGCGGAGAAAATCAGCGCTTCGCGAACCTTGTGACCTCGAAGGCGTGGGCCGACGAGATTACGCCCAAAGTCAACGCCAAGAACTACAAACCGCTTTTCTACTACACGGTAGACCCGCGCACGATCGCGGTGCGCAAGGGCTTCGGCAGGATCGTGCGCACGCCCGACGACATGAAGGGCGTGAAAATGCGTATCCCGCCGTCCAAGCTGCTCGGCCGCTTTTATCAGCTTGCCGGCGCCAATCCGACCATCGTCGCCTGGGGCGAGACGCCAACCGCGCTGAGGCAGGGCGTGGCCGATGCGCTCGACCCGGCAATCGGCGCGCTCTATACGTTCGGCTTCATCGACATCCTCGAATCGATCACGACGGTAGAATCGGTGCCGGACGCGCAGATGTTCGCGTGCAATCTGCCGTGGTTCAACGGCCTGCCGAAGGACATGCAGCGCAAGTTCGAGGACGCGGCGGAGTTGACCCAGGCGCAATCGTTCGCGCAGATCATCAAGGCGCGCGACCTCTCGATGCAGGAGTTCACCAAGGCCGGCTGCAAGTTCTACGCCCCTACCGCCGACGAGAAAAAGCGCTGGGTCGACGCGTGCGGCGAGCAAAGGAAGGAATGGGACGACATCAAGAAAGAACTCGCCGGCTCGCTCGAGACTTTCGAGAAACTCAAGAAAGCTGCCAACACCAAGGGCAAACTGACGGTGACGGCTTAAAACAAATCGACGCCGGAGCCTGCCCGTGAGTAACGTGTGGAAGCGTCTCGATGCCGACGCCGAACGCTACCTGATGCTCGTGTTTTACTGCACGGTAGTGTTCGTCATCGTCAATGAAGTCGTGCGGCGCTTCGTGTTCCAGTATTCGAGCCTGTGGGGCGAGGAGGTGGCGCGCTACGCCTTCATCTACCTCGGCTGGGTAGGCGCCGCGCAGGCAGTCAGGGAGCGCGCGCATATCCGGTTCGATACGGTGCTGGAACTGCTGCCCAGGCGCTGGCACGGCTACGTCTATATTTTTGCCGACGCGGTCACCCTGATATTCGCGGGCATCGCGATCTACTGGTCTTTGCATACCATTTCGACCGTGGTCGAGTTTGGCGCGGCGGCGCCGGCGTTGCGTATCAGCATGGCCTGGTTTGCCTGCGCCGTACCCCTCGGCTTCACCCTCATGATCTGGCGCCTGCTGCAATCGATCCGGCGCGACATCCAGGACATCCGCGCCGGACGCGACGCGTTCAAAGGCGCGTTGCTGTTCGACTGAGGCAACGATCCACATGATCCGCTTCGCCGTCTCACGCCGGATTCGGTCCCTGCCGCCCCCTTCTCCCCGTGCGGCGTTGACACGATGACGGCATCGCTGTGCATCGTTTTCATGCTGGTGCTGCTGGCGGCTTCGGTGCCGTTCTGGGTGGTGCTCGGCATCGGCACGGTGGCCCTGCTGCTGACCACCGATTCGCTGCCTTTGTCATTGCTGGGCGAAGCGCTGTTCGACAACGTCGATTCGTTCGCGCTGATCGCGATTCCGCTTTTCGTATTGACCGGCGACGTGATGGTGCGCTCAAAGCTCGCCTACAAGCTGCTCGATTTCGCGGAAGCGACTACCGGCAGCCTGCGCTCCGGATTCGGCACCTCGACAGTCATGGGCTGCGGTTTTTTCGCGTGCATATCCGGCTCGGACGCGGCCGATGCCGCGGCCATCGGCCGCATTACCATGAACCGGCTGGTCGAACGCGGTTATCCGCTGCCTTACGCGTGCGCGCTGGTGGCGGCGGGTGCGTGCACCGGCATCCTGATTCCACCGTCGATTGCCTACATCATCATCGGGCTGGTGCTCGGCATTTCCTCGGCGACGCTCTTTCTCGCCGCGTTCATTCCCGGACTGATCGTGCTCGCGGCCATCATGCTCACCAACGCGGTGCTGAACCGGGTCTTCGATTATGAGAATTCCCGGCGCCGCTTTTCATGGCGCGCGTGGTTCACGGCCCTCAACGACGCCAAGTACGCCATTGCGGTGCCTTTCGTCATCCTGGGCGGCATTTACTCCGGCATATTCACGCCCACCGAATCGGCGGCGGTCGCGGTGGCAGTGGCGCTGATCGTGGGCTTGTGCCAGCGCACGATCACGCTCAAGGACTTTCCGGCGATGCTCGCCACCTCGGCGCGTGTCAACGGCGTGATCCTGCCCATCATCGCGGTCGCGCTCCTGTTCGCGCAGGCGCTCACGGTGCTCGATATTCCGCAGCAGTTTGTCGCCGCACTCACTACGCTCACCACCGACCGCACGCTGCTGATTCTGATCATGCTGCTGATTTTCATCATCGCCGGCATGTTCATGGAGACCACGCCCAATATCGTGATCCTGGCGCCGCTGCTCTACCCGGTCGCGCAGCAAATCGGCATGGACCAGATCCACTTCTGCATCTTCATGGTGACTTCACTGGGCTTGGGCTTCATCACGCCGCCGATGGGACTCAATCTCTTCGTGGTGGCCAGCCTGACGGGGCAGCCCATCATGACCATCGCGCGTTACGCTTTTCCGTTCGTGGTGGCGATGATATTGATCTCGGCGCTGATCGGCTTCGTGCCGCAGATTTCGTTGTGGGCAATTCGCTAATGCCGTGTGCAGCAGCGTGCGCATGCGCAACAACAAAAAAGCCGGCATCCCGCCGGCTTTTTGTTTACGACTGATTGATATGCACTAAACGCCTTTGGCGCTGTACTTTTTGTATTTCGACAACAGGCGCTTGGGCTGCTTGAACGCATCGCGCCGGAACGGGTCGCCCAGTTCGCGCGTGAGCATCAGGTTGATGACGGTCGGCTTGTTCGATTTCACGGCGCCGCGCAGGGCATCGCCGATGTCGTCGACGTGATCGACCGTAATGCCCTTGGCGCCCATCGCCTTCGCTACTTCCGCAAAATTCGGGTTTTCGAGATTAGTGCCGAGGTAGCGGTTGTTGAAATAATCGATCTGGTTTTTCTTTTCCGCGCCCCACTGGCCGTTGTTGAACACCACCGCCACCACCGGAATGTCTTCGCGCACGCAGGTCATCACTTCCGCGAGGCTCATGCCCCAGGCACCGTCGCCAACGTACGCGATCGCGGGACGGTCCGGCCGGCCGACTTTCGCGCCGATCGCGGCGGGATACGAATAGCCGCAGTTGCCGAAACTCATTGCCGCGAGAAAACTCGGCGCCGTGTCAAAATGCAAATAGGAATTCGATACCGAGCACACGTTGCCGATATCCGTCGAGACCATTGCGTTCTTCGGCATCGCCTTCGCAAGAGCGGCAAGCGCCTGACGCGGACCGATGCGGCCTTTTTCGTTGGGCGACGGCCATTTCGCGAGTTCCTGCGCCCACGCGTCTTTCTCTTTGCGCACTTCCGCCAGACGCGCCTTGTTCGGCGGCATCTTGCCAAATGCCTGCAGGCGCTGCAGCAGTTCGCGCGCCGCCAGCTTCGCGTCGCCGCAAATCCCGATCGAGACTTTTTTCACCAGACCCAGCATGCGCGGATCGGAATCGATCTGGATGATCTTGGCATTCTTCGGCCAGTACTCCATACCGTGCTGTGGCAGCGTGCCAAACGGTCCGAGACGCGAACCGAGAGCCAATACGACGTCGGCGCGCGAAATGAGCTTCATCGCGGCCTTCGATCCCTGATAGCCGAGCGGGCCGCACGACAACGCGTGGCTCGCCGGGAACGAATCGTTGTGCAGATAGCTGTTGACCACCGGGGCGGTCAGGTATTCGGCCAGCGCCACGCAATCCTTGATGCCGTTCGCCATCACGACACCG
>JAIOOZ010000568.1 GCA_021414185.1 Betaproteobacteria bacterium | reverse complement strand
ATCAAGGTGATCGTCGGTTTTGCGGCGGGCGGCGCGTCGGACGTGACGGCGCGCATGCTGGCACCCAAGCTCACGGCCATACTTGGACAGCCGATCGTCATCGAGAACCGTCTCGGCAGCGGCGGTGCGATTGCCACCGAGTACGTCGCGAAGGCGCCGCCAGATGGGTATGCATTGTTGCTGATGCCGGCGGCGGATGCAGCGCAGCCCGCGATACGCCGCAAGCTGCCGTACGATCTGGAGCGCGATTTCATTCCCGTCTCGCGCATTGTGCTGGGGCCCTGGGTGGTGGTCGTGAACCCTTCTGTGCCTGCGCGTACGGCGAAGGAATTGATTGCCCTGGCGCGCGCCCACCCCGACAAGCTCAATTACGCATCGTCGGGCATCGGCAGCTCGGCGCACATCACCACCGAGATTTTCAGTTCGATGGCGCACATCAAGCTCGTGCATATTCCGTACAAAGGCGTATCCGACGGCGTCGTCGCGACCGCGGTCGGGCAGGCCGATATGATTTTCGCCAGCTACCCCGCCGCGCAACCGCTGCTGCAGGTCGGCAAAGTGCGGCCGCTTGCCGTCAGCATAGCCAAACGCTGGGTCATCATGCCCACGATTCCGACACTCGACGAATCCGGGCTCAAGGGTTTTGACCGCTCGGGCTGGTACGGCATATTGGTGCCGGCGGGCACGCCGCGTGAAATCGTTACGCGTCTGAACACGGTGATCGGCTCCATCGTCAACACACCCGAGATGAGCGAAGCGTTGCGCAAGCAGGGGCTCGAGCCCAGCACCAGCACGCCGGAAGAATTCGCAACTTTTATCCGCAACGAAGTTGCGCAGAACATGCGCATCGCCAAGTCGGCGGGCATAGTCACTGAATAACTGAATACGGAGGAACAAAAATGGATCTGGAGCTGAAAGGCATGACCGCGCTGGTAACCGGCGCTTCGCGCGGAATCGGGTTTGCGGTGGCGCGGCATTTCGCGCTGGAAGGCTGCAACGTGCACCTGGCTTCGCGCAACGCACAGGACCTGGAAAAGGCGTGCGAAAAAATCACGAAAGAAAGCAAGGTCAAAGTGACCTGTCACGCGCTCGACCTGTCGCGCAGCGAAAACACCGACAAGCTCGTTGCGGCATGCGGCGACGTGGACATATTGGTCAACAATGCCGGCGCGATTCCGCAGGGCGATCTGCTGGCGGTGGATGAGAAGCGCTGGCGCGAAGCGTGGGACTTGAAGGTGTTCGGCTACATCAATCTCACGCGCTCGATGTATGCGCGCATGCGCGAGCGCAAGAAGGGTGTCATCGTCAACGTAATCGGCACTGCGGGCGAGCGTCCGGCGCCAGTCTATATCGCCGGCACGGCAGGCAACGCGGCGTTGATGGCATTTTCACGCGCGCTCGGCGGCGAAAGCGTCGATTACGGCGTGCGCGTGCTGGGAGTCAATCCGGGCGCCACGGAAACCGAACGCTCGCGTGCGCGCATCGAGAAACTGGCGGAAACCAAACTCGGCGACAGCAGCCGCTGGCGCGAATTGACAAAGAGCGCGCCGTTGGGGCGCCTGGCGACGGTGGATGAACTAGCGGACGTGATCGTATTTATGGCATCGGCACGCGCTTCGTACGTGAGCGGCACCATAGTCACCGTCGATGGTGGACGCACCATACGCGACCGCACGGTATAAGTACAAGGATAGGGAGGACCCATGCTGCCTCTAGACGCTTTACCGGTTCCGGCATCGCCGCCCGCGGCTTCGTTACTGGCTGGCGTGACGGTCATCGACCTGACGACTTCGATCGCCGGGCCGTATGCGACGATGTTGCTCGCCGACATGGGTGCGCGCGTGATCAAGATCGAACGGCCGGGCAGCGGCGACGATTGCCGCGCATGGGGGCCGCCG
>JAIOOZ010000120.1 GCA_021414185.1 Betaproteobacteria bacterium | reverse complement strand
CCTGACGTGCCGAACAACGAAGGCAGTTTCACGCCCATCACGACGTCGGCGCCGCTCGGCTCCATTTTCAATCCGACGTACCCGGCGGCGAGCGGCGGGCGCGGCATGATAGGCCACATGATGGTGCCGGCGATCATGATGGCGCTGGCCGACGTGCTGCCTGAGCGCGCGATTGCTGAAGGCTCGTCCAACTCATCGATCACCGTTACCGGCGAGCACCAGGGCAGGCCGTATGCCGCGGTGAACTTCATGAACGCGGGGCAGGGCGCGACCAAGCACCGCAACGGTTACACCATGCTGTCGTTTCCGTCCAACCTCTCCAACACGCCGATCGAAGTGTTCGAGCAGATGGCGCCATTGCGCGTGATCGAACGCAGCATACGGCGCGGCAGCGGCGGCCCCGGCAAGCACCAGGGCGGCAACGGGCTGCGTTTCGAAGTCGAGGTGGTGGCCGATTCGCCGATGATGGCGTCGATGATCATGACGCGCTTTCGCACCGCGCCGCAGGGCATATTCGGCGGCTCCGCGGGCAAAGTCGGCGCCTTGCTGCTGAACGGCAAGCCGATCAATCCCGCCGATCACTGGGTGCTGAAAAAAGGCGACCGCGTAGTGATGGAAACCGCGGGCGGTGGCGGCTACGGGAAAACCTAGGGAAGCGCTTATCCAGTCCGTTCGTGCTGATGTATAGAAGCACGTGCTTGGCTGGCACAACGTTCACCCTTCGATACCTCAGGGCGAACGGGCGAGGTTCCTACTTGAGTAAGCCGATGACGCGCATGTACTTCTGCACGCCGGGGTGAATGAGATCGACGTCGGGCGCCGCGGCCAGCGTATTGGCAAGCGTCGATTCGCGCGCCTGCTCGAGCCGCTCGCCCAACGCAGCGGCGCCTTTGTGCAGCGCGCTCGCCATGCGATAAGCGACATCGTCCGGCAGCGTCGGCCGCGCCAGCACGAACGACCACGATCCCACGGTGGCGACGTCCAGCGGTTGCCGCGGATAGCTGTTGGCCGGCAGCACGATCTCTTTGATGAAAGTGTATTTGCCGGTGATGCGTTTGATCTCGTCGTCGTTCGGTGCGATGAAACGCGCGCCGGCGGGACCGTTTGCGACTGTATTGAAGCCAGGCCACCCCACGCCGCCACCCCATAGTGCTGCCGCGCGCCCGTCCAGCACCATGGCCGGGCCGTCCGCCGCTTTGTCGAGCAATTTGGGCTGAAAGTCCGCGTTCATGTCGAGCCCCATGCCGTCCATCACGTAGCGCGCGAGCACGATGAAGCCGGAGCCGGCAGCGCCCCACGCGATGGTCTTGCCTTTGAGGTCGTCTATCGTCTTGTACGGACTGTCGGCGCGCACGATGAACATACCCGAGTTCGAGTACATCGCGTTCAATATGCGTAAATCGGCCGGCGCGCGGCCGATGCCGGCAATCGCTTCGTAAAAAACTTCGCCGGTGACCTGGCCGGTATCGAGCGAGCCCGCTTCGAGCAGCGGCACGTTTTCGGTGCTGCCCTTGGTGTTGGTCGGCCGCACCGACAGCGTCACGTCGATTTCGTTGATGGTCGCGGCGTAGGCTTCGCCGTAAACCGGAAAGCCGCCGCCCGGCGTCGCGGTGCCGTGCAGCACGATGGCCGCGGTCATCGCGGAACTCCCCAGCCAATATTACGCAGCGAAAGGTATTTGCTGAACATGCCGGTTCTCCTCGGGTTTTGCGGCTGAAGCGCGGCGGCTACTTTCAGCTCGCCGGTTCAAATTTCGCCATCAGGTCGAAGCCAAGTGCGCCGCGCGCGATGCCGATGTTCACCATTGTCGCGGTTTTCAGCGCGTCCGCAACCGGTTTGGAAATCAGCAGGCGCTTGTACTGGCCGTCGGGCATTTTCACCTTGAGGTGCCAGCGGTCGCCCTTGCCTTCATCGACGCCATCGATTTCCGCCTTGATGGTGCGGTCGGGCGGCGCCGCGAACGTCCGGTTGATATAGGAAACAGAGGAGGTTGTTATCAGGCCCAGCACCAGGGCGGCCAGCCACGGCAGGCGGTACGACCCGGTAAATTTGAGCGTGAACTTGCCGCCGAAAGTGTATGTCCAGCACAGAAAGCCAAGCAGCGTGCCGGTAAAAAATGCCGCCGTAAAAAACGGCCAGCCGTCGAGCACGTTGTCGAAATGCGGACCTTCGCGCACCAGCACGACACCGGCAATGAACAGCACGGCGAGCAGCAGTCCGTTGAGGACTTTCTCGTCGGGCGATGGTGCCGCTGCCGGTTCGCTCATGCGGCGAGGCGCGCCAGTCCGCGTGTGAGGTCGGCGATCAGGTCGTCGGTGTCTTCGAGCCCGATATGCAGGCGGATCAGCGGCCCGCCGGGGCTCCACTTCGTCGCCGTGCGTCCTTTCGCCGGGTTCGCGCGTATGCACAGGCTCTCGAACCCGCCCCAGCTTGATCCGATGCCGAAGAGTTTGAGCTCGTCGATCATGTCGGCGACCGCATCGTCGGGCACCGGTTTGAGGACGACGCCGAACAGCGACGCCGCACCCGTGAAATCGCGTTTCCACAGCGCGTGGCCGGGATCGCTTTCCAGCGCCGGATACAGCACGCGCAGCACTTCGGGCCGATTCTCAAGCCAGCGCGCGACTTTCAGCGCACTTTGCTGCTGGTGGTGCATGCGCACGCCTATCGTGCGCAGACCGCGCAGCGCCAGGTAGCAGTCGTCGGGGCTCACGCAGTAGCCGAAATCGGCGACCGCGCGGCGCACCGGCAGCCAGTTTTTTTCATTGGTGACGACCAGCCCCATCAGCGCATCGGAGTGGCCGACGATGTACTTGGTGCCGGCGTGGATGGACACGTCTACGCCGTACTCGAACGAGCGGAAAAAGTACGGCGTGCCCCAGGTATTGTCGGCGAGCACCGGGATGTTCTTGGCGTGGGCAGCGGCGGCGATGGCGGGCAGGTCCTGCATCTCGAACGTAAGCGAGCCCGGCGCCTCGCAGTAAACAGCGGTGGTGTTGGGGCGGATCAGTTTGGCGATGGTGCCGCCCACCAGCGGATCGTAATACTCGATGTCGACGCCGAACGGCTTCAGGCGCTTTTCGCAGAAGTTGCGCGCCGGGCCGTAGACCGAATCGACCATCAGGATGTGGGCGCCCTGTTTTGCGTAAGGCACGAGCGCGACGACGATGGCGGCAAGTCCGGAAGGAACTGCCACCGCTGCGTACCCGCCTTCGAGCTGAGCGACGGCCTCTTCGAGCGCAAACGTGGTCGGCGTGCCGTGCACGCCATAGCGCATCGTCTTGTAATTGTCGGGGTCGCGGTTCTCGTAGGTTTCGACGTCGGGAAACAACACTGTCGAGCCGCGGAACACCGGCGTGTTGACGAGCCCGGCGTAGCGCTTCGGGTCGCGCCCGGCGTGCGTCGTAATGGTGTCGCGCTTCATATTTTTCTTGTCTATCATGTTGATCTCTATTCGGCCTGGATGTTGGCGGCTTTTACGACTTCGGCCCAGCGTTTGAGTTCGAAGTCGATCACTTTGCGGAACTCCTCGGGCGTAGAAGAGATCGCCTCGAGCGAAAACGTCGCGAAGCGCTCGCGGGTTTGCGGCTGGTTGACCGCCTTGACGATCTCGCGGTTCAGCACTGCGAGGATGGCCGGCGGCACGCCGGTCGGCGCGAGGACGCCATTCCAGTTTTCGCCTTCGACGCCTTTGACGCCGGCTTCCGCCATCGTCGGCACGTCGGGTATCGCGGTCGAACGTTTCTTGCCGGCAATGCCAAGTCCGCGCAAACGCCCGGCCTGGATGTTCGGCACCGCGGCAGGCATGGTGCTGATCGCGGTCTGGATCTGGCCGGCAACGGCGTCGGCCACCGCGGGGCCAGTGCCCTTATATGGAACAGGATTGAGTTTGATGCCGGCGCGCAGCTGGAACAGTTCGCCGACCACATGCGTGGTCGCGCCGACGCCGCCATGACCGAGCGTGATTTTGCCGGGCTGCGCCTTCGCCATGGCGATGAATTCTGCCATGCTTGCCACCGGGACCGAGGGATGCATGACCAGTATCGCCGGCGAAGTCGCCACCATGGACACCGGCACGAAATCCTTCGCGAGGTCGTAACCGACATTCTTGTTCACGGCGGGATTGATGGTGACGGGCAGGTCCGTATAAAGCAGCGTGTAGCCGTCAGGAATCGCGCGCGCGGCGAGCTGGGTACCCAGCATGCTGGCCGCGCCCGGCCGCGTATCGATGACGACGGTGGTGCCGAGCTGCTCGCCGAGCTTGATGCTCATGATGCGCGCGGAGATTTCCGAGCCGCCGCCCGGCGCCCACGGCACTATCAAGCGGATCGGCTTGGTCGGATATGTCTCGGCTGCATGCGCCGCGCCTGCGGCCAGCACGAGGAGCGCTGCCAGAACTTTGCATAAGTTTGTCATTGCGGCCTTTGGGAGAAAAGTAATATGCCTTCGAGCATGACGTTCGCGGCCAGCAGCGCGGACATGCCGCCGACATCGTGCGGCGGGCTGATGGTGTTGACGTCCATGGCGACGACGTTGAGCCCACCGATGCCGCGCAGGATCGCGAAGCCTTCGCGCGCGGTAAGGCCGCCCCACGACGGCGCGCACACGCCGGGCGCGCACGACGGGTCGAACACGTCCATGTCGAAGCACAGGTAGACCGGGCGGCCGGCGCACTTGTTGCGGATGTGCGCGACCAACCCCGCGATGCCCATTTTTTCGATATCGCGCATCAGGATCGTTTCGTAACCGAGCTTGTCGGAATGGGCGAGACTGCCCTGCATGCGGAAAGTGCCGCGGATGCCGGCGTGCAGCGAGCGCGACACGTCGA
>JAIOOZ010000612.1 GCA_021414185.1 Betaproteobacteria bacterium | reverse complement strand
CCGATGCTGGAAATGTATAGCTCCCACAGCGATTCAATTTCATCGTGGATGCCCTGGAGCAAACCAAGAAGATGATCGGCATCTTTTCGCTCTGCTTCGCTTCGCTCAAGCCAGTGGGCAAGGTACGCTCCAGCTAGAGTGAGCGCGCTACCTATCAAGGCGCCCACAGCGGAGGAGATCAGTGCATCAGCATTCCAAGCGAAGTCAGCCATGGGTACTCCTTGAAAGCCCTAACGAGGGTGTAGAAAAACTCTTTTCATGGCTGCATTCTGCTGTGAACCAAACGGGATATCAAGTGTCATACGGGTGTTCCCTTTGGAGAGACTCCCATGGCCCGCTACAAACCCATCGATACCAGCCCGCGCTTCATCGCCGTCGATCTCGAGCGGCAGCTCCTGCCCGGCACCTTCGAACACGCCCTGAACTACCTCGTCGATCACCAGCTCGATCTCAGGCGTTTCGACGCCCGCTACAAGAACGACTTCACCGGCGCCAGCGCCTACCCGCCGGCCATGCTGCTCAAGGTCGTCCTCTTCGCCTACAGCCGGGGCATCGTCAGCAGCCGCGAGATCGAACGCGCCTGCCGCGAGCAAGTCACCTTCATTGCGCTCTCCGGCGACAGCGCCCCGCACTTCACCACCTTCGCCGACTTCGTCAGCACGCTCGGCGCCGAGATCGCTCCGCTGTTCAAGGACGTCCTGCTCATCTGCGACCGGATGGGGCTCATCGGTCGCGAAATGTTCGCCATCGACGGCGTCAAACTGCCCAGCAACGCCAGCAAGGCCAGGAGCGGCATCCGTGCCGACTTCGTGCGTCAGGCGGACAAGATGGAAGCCGCCGCCCAGGCCATGCTCGCCCGCCACCGCGAGAACGATGCCTTGGCGGTGGAGCCGACGCTGGCCGAGAAGGACGCCCGACAGATCGAGCGCCTGAACCGCGAAGCCGTCCAGATGCGCCAGTGGCTCAGCGAGCATCTCGAGGACCGCAAGGGCGCCAAGGGCAAGGTCATCAAGAGCAACCGCACCGACCCCGACTCGGCCAAGATGGCCACCAGCAAGGGCGTCATCCAAGGCTACACCGGCGTCGCCGCCGTCGA
>JAIOOZ010000611.1 GCA_021414185.1 Betaproteobacteria bacterium | reverse complement strand
GACGGTGAGCCTGATTGACAGCGCCACGCCGGGCGTCAAGGTGGACATCACCGGGGCGGCGGGCAACGCCACCAACCTCGGCACGATCACGGCGGACGCCGGACGCATCGGCATCGCCGGCGTCATCGTCAGGAATAGCGGGCTGGTCAACGCCTCTTCGGTTGTCCACGAGGGTGGCCGGATCTTCCTCAAGGCCACCAAGTCGGTCGTGCTCGACGGTGCTTCCATCATTCGCGCCGATGCAGGCGACACCGGAAGCGGTGGCAATGTTCTGGTCTGGAGCGACGAGACTGCGGCGGTCGATGGCGTGATCAGCGCTCGCGGCGGCCGCTTGTCGGGAGGCGGTGGCTTCGTCGAGACTTCGGGCAAGGCGCATCTGACGGTAAATGGCCTGCGCGTAGATACCGGCGGTGGCCAGTGGTTGCTCGACCCGAGCAATTTCACGATCGGCGTGGATATAACCGGCGCCGCGCTGGGTGGCAACCTCGCGTCGAACGACGTCACGATCCTCAGTAACGATGGCGGTTCAGGAAGCGACGGCGACATCTTCGTCAACGACGCAGTGGCTTGGGCCAGCGCGCACACGCTGACGCTTTCCGCCTACCGCAACATAGAAATCAACAGCCCGGTCGTCGGCGGTAGCGGCAGCACCATCGTGCTGCGTGCCGACAACACCGGAACCGGCACGGGAACGGCCATCAAGGGCGCCAGCGGCATGGTCAATAGCGCGCCGGATCGCTACCTGCACATCTATTACAACCCGGCGAGCTATGCATCACCGACCGACTTCAACGGCCTGACTGGCGGTGGCCCGTATTTCGCCTGGATGCTGGTGAATGACGTGAACAATCTCCAGGCGATGTCGACCAACCTTGGCGGCAAGTATGCCCTCGGCAGGAATATCGATGCCTCGGCCACCGCCGCCTGGAACAGCGGTGCAGGATTTGTTCCCGTGGGCAATTCAAGCACCAACTTCATCGGTGTCCTCGACGGACTCAACCACAGCATCACCGGGCTGACCATCAACCGACCTGCCGCAGACAATGTCGGGCTTTTTGGATACGCCAATGGCGCAACGATCCAGAACCTTGGGCTGAGTTCGGCGACTATTGCCGGCAATGCGTATGTAGGTAGCCTGGCGGGGCAGATGAATGGCGGCGTCAGCAACATCAGCAATTCCTCTAGCTCGAGTGCCGCCATAAGCGGCGCCGGCTTTGTCGGCGGGCTGGTCGGATGGATCAGGGGCAACATCAGTCACTCGTACACCACCGGTAGCGCAACCGGCACTGGTGCTGCCGGAGGATTGTCGGGAGCGAATCAGTTTGGCCAGAGCAGCATCAGCTATTCATACAGCAGCATGAACGTAAGCGGCAATGCCACGGGCGGGCTGGTGGGCGGCAATGATGGCATCATCAGCAATTCATACAGCACCGGCGCGGTTACCGGTAACTATGCCGGCGGACTGGTGGGGCAAAATCATGCCGGCACCATCCTCGATTCATACAGCACCGGTGCGGTGAATGGCACCACAATGGCCGGCGGACTGGTCGGATACGCCGGGCCTAACGACGGTTATGTAACGACCATCATCAATTCCTATAGTACCGGCCCGGTAAGCGGCGGCGGCTCGGTGGGCGGGCTGGTGGGTGTAAATCTAAATGGCGCCGTCACCGGCAGTTTCTGGGATACCGACACTTCCGGGCAAAGCACCAGCGCCGGGGGCACCGGAAAGACGACTGTAGAGATGAAGACCGCCGCCACCTTTACCGCAGCCGGCTGGTCGGCCGTGAATTGGGATCTCGCCGACGGCAGCTACCCTGTACTGAAGAACATGCCGGCCCTGCCGATCTGCGTCGGCTACGACAATTGCTGGACAGGCGCCATCGACAGCCTCTGGGCCACCGCCGGCAACTGGACCGCCGGCCATGCGCCATTCGGCGCGGAGACCGTCAAGATCGACGTTGCCGGTACACCGACAATATCGTTGATCGGCGCCAACGTCAGTTTTGGCGCGCTCTGGCTGGCCGAGAATCTCGACGTCGATGCCGGCGTCACATTCACGCTCGGCAACCTATTCACGCTGAACGCCGGCACCGCGACATTCAACGGCACCGCGAGCGTTCACAGCTATACCCAGACTGGAGGCACCCTCGCCGGCAGCGGGAATTTCACCGTCACCGACAACTACCTGCAGTCCGGGGGCGCCATCAATGGCGCCATCCACATGGCGATTTCCCAGGCGTCGGGGACACTCAACTTCTCTGCGACCCAGGTCGGTTGGGTGACCCTCAATGCCGGCGCGGTCGTTCTCGGACCTATTGGTTCCGCAGGAGGGCTCAGCGTCATCGCGGACAGCCTGCAGGTCACCGCGCCGGTGTCGACGGGCCTGATGACCCTCTACCCGCAGACCTACTCGGCGATCCGGCTCGGCAGCGCCGCCGCGAGCACGCTGAGCCTGCTGCAATCGGACCTCGACAACCTGACAGTGGGCGAAGCCCAGTTCTTTGCGTCGACCCTCACTGTGAACAACGGTGCGAACACGGTCACCCTCGCCCACTTCGACACCGTGCAGCTCGGCAGCCAGGTCGCCATCGACTCGCCGCTGACCCTGTCGCAAACGAACAGCACCCTGTTCCTCAACGCCGGCCGCATCGATATCAACGAAACGATTACGGCCGGCGCCGGTGGTGTCTTTCTCGGCAAAAACGCCAGCAGTGTGGCTTACCTCGTCGGCGTGGGCATCAAGACCAATCCGGGCAACACGGTCGAGCTGACCGACACCGAACTCAACCGCATCGTCACCACCGGCCCGGTGACCATTGGCGATCCTTACAACGCACACAATGTCATACATGGGCCGATGCAGATCGTCGGGCCGATCGACCTCTCCGGCGTTACGACGCAACTGCGGCTGGTCGGCAATGGCATCACCCAGGCTGCCGGCGCCACGATTACCGTCCCGCAACTTGCCGCGGATGGCTACGGCAGCATCAACCTTCCCGAGGCCAACCATGTCGGAACCTTTGCCGCGAAGACCGATAACGGCAGCATTGTCTTCGTCAACGAGGGTCCGTTGACCATCGGCAAAGTTGCGACCATTGCTTCGCCGTACAACTTCGCGACCTCCGGCGTCGTCGCCGGCGGCGGACATACCGCGAGCGTTTCCGCCAACGGCGCGATGACATTGTCAGCCGGTGCGGGCGAAACGGTAAAGGTCAGCGGCACCGACGTCTGGCTGACGTTCAACGGCGACCTCAACCTGAATGCCGGAGCCGGAGGCCAGACCTATGTCGAGGCCGAGCTGGCGTCCACGATCCATCTCGACTTCTCGAGCTCTGCCGGTCAGGTCAAGTTCAATGGCGCGGTCGCGACCGACACCACCAACGGACTGGCGGGGCCGGGAACGCCGAACTTCATCGGCTTCTGGGACAACGGTAGCGCCGCGGTGCAGGGCAGTACGCTGTTGCTCACCAACACCTCGTTCTCGTTCGGCGGCGGTTCCTGCATCTCCGCCGGATTCACCGACTGCTGGACCGGTTCGGTCGACAGCCTGTGGGCCAACGGCGCCAACTGGCAGGATGGCTCGGCACCAGCCGCGCCAACGGACCGAGTCAGGATCAACAGCGATGCGGTCCACAGCCCGCACATCGCCGCCGGCGCATTCACGCTGGATCGGCTTTTCCTCGACGGCAACATCGCTGTCGACGGCGGTGCGAGCTTCAACATCACCGACCTGTTCACGCTCGCCACCGGCACCGCCACGTTCAACGGTGGTCTTGCGACCAACCGCTACACGCAGACCGGTGGCGTCCTTGCTGGCAGCGGTGCCGTCGCGGTGAGCAGCGAGTTCCTGCAAACCGGCGGCGCGATCAACCGCAGCGGCAACATCGCGATCACGCATACGGGCAACCTGCTGCTCGGCGACATTACGACGACCGGCGTACTGTCGGCGGTCGCCACGGGCAGAATCCTTGGCGGGGTTCATACCCTGCGCGGTGACAGCATCAGCCTGACCAGCCTGAATGGCGGCTCGGCGGGCGACCTTGCAATCGACGCCGATGTCGCTGCCGGCAGCGCGCTGACGGCCACCATTAACGCCGGCGCCGCGCAGGGTGGAATTTACCTGCGCAACTTCGGCGCCGGCGCGCCGGCGTCAATTACGCTGATCGACGCGGCCAGCAACCAGCGGCTGGCGTCCTTCTACCAGGACAGCGATCTGGTGCTGGGTGCCGGACACAACTTCAACGCCGGCACGGGCAGGATAGTGATCGGCGCCGGCGGCTCGATGAGCGGCATCGAGACGATCCGCTTCGGCGGTGCACCGACGCAAATCACCTTGCTTGCCGACCAGGACATGAGCCTGTCGAACCCGCTGGTCCTGCCCTCGGCCCACATCGGGCTAGCCGCGGGCGGCGTGCTCGACATCGGGTTTGCGCTGACCGGTACCCATCTGACGCTCAACGCCGCGACAATGAATGTCTCGGCGCCGGTCACCGCCAGCGGCGATCTGGCCGCCGGTGCCGGGATCATGAACATCGATGGCATCGTCTCCGCGCAGAACGTGAATCTGGCGGCGGGAACGCTGAACATCGGCGGTTCGGGTGGAATCTGGGCCGGCAACCATCTCGTGGCGGTCGTGGCAGGGGATGCCAACATCACCGGCGGCTATCTCAAGACAAGCAGCGGCGACCTTGAGATGCTTGCCGGCGGCAATCTCAGCCTCAACGACGGAGGCCACATCTGGGGTGGCTACATGCAGATGAGTTCTCCTTACGCCGATGTCAGCATCGCCGTCGGCGGCGACATCCGGTTGAACGACGGCGCCCACATCAGCGCCGCCAATGATGTGTACCTGGACTTGCTGGGTCCGGCATCGACGCTGTATCTGAACGATGCGCCGGGCTACGCAAATTCGTCTTACATTCTTTCCGACATCGGCACCGGCGTCATCGGCACCGCGCACCTGACCTTCCTCACTCGCAATTCCGGCGGGATTGTCATCGACGGCGAGGAGACCACGACGACGATCATGGGCGGCAGCGGTTTCTTCGCGGTCGACACCAGCACTCCCGCGCTTCCCGATGCGGGCCTGGAGATCACCTATGCACAACAAGCCGGTGATTCGATTGCGGCGCAACTGGTGAATGCCCTCAACCGGGCGGTCGAGAACGCCTCGACCACCGAAACGCCGACCGACAGCGACCAGCCTGATGTTGAGAAGGTCAGGAAGGTCAAGAAGGAATTGGAGGACGAAGAAGGCTTCGGTAGTGAAGACGGCAAGGACGGGAAAAAAGATGAAAAGCCGGCGTTGAAGAAGCTTGCCCAGTGTCTCTAGGCTGAGGAGGGTGTCCTTCCGCGGCGCAAGGCGGCAGCCAGGACCTCTCTGGTCGCCGTGACGCCAGCGCCGACTTTCAAGATATGGCATGCAACGCCGCCTCCGGGTGGCGTTGCTATTTCTGCTTCGGCAGCCTGCCCATCAAGTAGAACTCGTCGTTCGGGCGCATGCCGGTCATGTTCGCCATGCGGTTGGAGAGGCCGAAGAAGGCCGCTACGGCGCCGATGTCCCAGATGTCCTCATCGTTGAAGCCGTGCCCGTGCAGCGTGGTGAAGTCGGCATCGTTGATCGCTCCTGAATCCAGCGCGACCTTCATCGCGAAATCGAGCATGGCCTTCTGGCGTGGGGTGATGTCGGCCTTGCGATGGTTGACGGCGACCTGGTCCGCGACCAGAGGTTGTTTCGAGCGGATGCGCAGGATGGCGCCGTGGGCGATCACGCAATACTGGCAGCCGTTGGCGTTGGAGGTGGCGACCACGATCATTTCGCGCTCGGCCTTGGTCAGGCCACTCTCCTTTTCCATCAGCGCATCGTGGAAGGCGAAGAAGGCGCGCCACTCCGCGGGGCGATGCGCCAGTGCCAGGAATACGTTGGGAACGAACCCGGATTTCTCCTGCACATCGATGATGCGGGCGCGGATGTCGTCGGGCAGGTCTTCCAGTTTCGGAACGGGGTAACGGCTGATCGGCGGCGTGCTCATGGTGTCCTCGTTGAAATGGCGGGCGGGTCGGGGTATTTTACGGTTTCCCCGACAAAACTCAGGAGCCAGCCATGAATACGCCTCGCCAGAAGGCCGACACGAAGTCCGATGTTCGCGCCGAACTCGACAGCCTGATGCCGGCCAACCCGCTCGACCGACGCGGCTTCATCGTCACGGCGCTGGGTGCCGGTTTTGCCTTGTCCGTGACGCCGACCGCCGCGCAGAGTCCGATCAAGACCGGCACCGAGGGCCTCACCGCGGGCGAGGTCAAGATCAAGGTCGCGGACGGCGACCTCGTCGCCTATCGCGCCATGCCGGCCGGCAAGACCGGGCTGCCCGTGGTGATGGTGGTGTCGGAGATCTTCGGCGTGCATGAATACATCGCCGATGTCTGCCGCCGCCTGGCGAAAGAGGGTTACCTGGCGATCGCGCCCGAATTGTTCGCCCGCTATGGTGACCCGCGCAAGTACGCCAGCGTCGCCGACCTCTATGCCGCGGTGGTTGCCAAGGTGCCGGATGCCGGCGTGGCGGCCGACCTCGACGCCTGCGCCGCATGGGCAGGCAAGAACGGCGGCGATGCGGCCAGGCTGGCCATCACCGGCTTTTGCTGGGGCGGGCGGCAGGTGTGGCTCTACGCCGCCCACAACCCGGCGCTGAAGGCGGGCGTCGCCTGGTACGGCCGCATCGACGGCGAAGTCAACGACCGCACGCCGAAGTACCCGCTCGACATTGCCGGCCAGTTGAAAGGCGCGGTGCTCGGCCTCTACGGCGGCGCCGATCAGGGCATCCCGCTGGACGATGTCGCTGCCATGAAGGATGCTGTGACCAAGGCCGGTGGCAAGTCGCAGCTCCACGTCTACGAGGGTGCGCCGCACGCCTTCCACGCCGACTACCGGCCAACGTACCGCAAGGAGCCGGCCGAAGATGGGTGGAAACGACTGCTGGCTTGGTTGCGGCAGAACGGCGTGTGACCGGCGCGATCCGCGCGAACCACGCCGTGAAGCGGTCCACGCCACCCCGATTGGTGATCTTTGGCGCCAGCAACATCGTCTCCGACCTGTTCGATTGCGCCCTGGCCAACGGTCTGGTGCCGGCGAAGGTGGTGGTGCACTTGCCGGAATCAGCCGGTGCGCGGGGCATATCGCTGGCGGCGCGCATCAACGCATTGAAAGGCTTGTGCGCCGCGCCGCAAGTTGAAATGCTGGATGACTTTCAGCCCGGCACCGCGGAACTCTACCTTCTGGGACCGACGACGCCGACCCGCGCCAACCTGGCGGCGGAGCTCGAGCGCCGCTTCGGCCTGCGCTACCACACGCTGACCCACCCCACCGCCTATGTATCGCCGCTGGCACAACTCGGCCAGGGGGTTTTCGTCGGCGCCAACAGCGTGATCGGCCCCGGCGCGGTGCTTGGCGACCATGTCTTCGTCAATCGCGGTGTCACCATCGGCCACGATACGCACATCGGCGCCTTCTCGCGGATTCAGCCCGGCGCCAACCTCGGCGGCCTGACGCGCATAGGCCGTGGCGTCACGATCGCCATCGGAGCAACGCTGCTGGAAAGGCTGGTAATCGGCGATGGCGCATTTGTCGGTGCCGGCGCCGTGGCTACCGAAGACGTACCCGACGATGTGCTGGTGCTGGGGATTCCGGCAAAATTCAAGAAGGTCCTGTAAGCCGTTCCCTGGCGAGCGCGGCTGCTTGCCGAAAGGCCGCCAGCAGGGCGGGACCGGACGCCCCCAGATCGAAGCGTTCGGCGAAGCGCTTGCGCATGGCCTGTCCCGTTTCGGTGCGCAGGGCGGGGTTTTCCGTGAGCGCCGCCAGACGCTCCATGTACCTGTCGATATCCGGCAATGCCAGTTCGCCGACCTTGTCGCCGCCATCGGAGCCCGACAGCGATGTCACCGGCAAGCCTTCCGCCATGGCCTCGGCGACGCTGAATCCGCCGCCCATGCGCGGTGGATTGACGAAGATATCCGCGCAACGGAAGATGCCAGGCACATCGTCGCGAGTGCCCAGTGCCCGCACACGCCCTGGCGCCGCCTGACGCAAGGCATCCGGCAGTTTCGGCTCGCCACCCACCAGAAGCCAGGCGACCTGCGGATAGCGTGACATCAGTTGCAGCATCCGGTTCGCCCAGTCGCCCTTGATCTCGTGTTCGAGCCGGAAACCCGCCGTGACCCAGACCACCGTTGTTTCATCCAGCCCCAACGCTGTCCGCGTTACCTGCCATTGCTTGACGGAGCGCTTTACCCGCCAGGGGTGATACACCGGTATCGGCGGTGGAAACCTGCCACCCCAGACGTGCCGCTGCGTCAGATCAGTGTCGGCCGTTAGCCAGATATCCAGCGGGGCGATGGGCGGCACCGTATTGACGCTGATTCCCACGACCGGGCGCAGCGTGTGCAACGCCGCCGCAAGGGGCGAATAGAGTCCGACCAGCAGCACGACATCGGGATCGAAACCGGCCAGCACCGGCATCAGGTTGCGCCAGCGCCCCTGGAGGCCGAAACGGCTGTCGCTGACGGTCATGCCGACGCCGGCGGGCAGGAGGGTTGTCCAGGCCTGCGCATTCAGCGGCGGCAGTTTCAGCTCGCGGCCGTCGCCGCGGAACAGCGCCGCGTCGGGCGGCGTGAGTTCCTGGGCGGAGAAGATGCGCACCTGCAGTCCCTCGTGCGCGAGGATCACGCATTGCTCCACCGCCATCATGCTGGGGGTATGGAACTGGTGGCCGATATGGGGAACCACCAGCGCCACGCGTCGAATCCCGTCCGGCACGCGCGGCGCGAAACCGGGCGGGATCACACGGGTGGCGCTTTGCATCAGGCGCGCCGCCATGTCGGGCACCAGACCGGCCGACAGGGCGCCGATAAAGCCGGACCGGCCCTCGATGTCCTGCAAGGCACTGAGCCAGCGGAAGGCCATGAAGGCGGCGAGGCGATCCGGATCCTCCGGCTCGACCGCCAGGGTTCGCGCTGCCGCTTCATTCTCGTAGCGGGAGTCGCCGCTGGCCCGCGCCAGAAAGCTCAGTCGCAGCACATCCGTGCGCGCATCCTTCCCGGGCAGACTCTTCAGGGTGTCGATTACCAGCGCCCGTTCCTCCGTGTCCCGACTGCTTTCCCAGGCAGCCATCAAGACGTGCCAGCGCCTGGCGCACTGAGGCTCCTTCAGGGTCCGGTCGAGAGCATCGGGCAGCAGGGTCATGGCAACGGGATTCGACAATGGCGGCGACTGGCCAGCCAGTTGGCATGGCCGTGACGCAACGCTCCGGGGCATTCTGCCACGGCCGTTGCGGTCCGACGTGGCAGAATGTCCGGATCGCTTAATTGCCTCCGTGCCCATGGAATCGCCGATTCTCAAACCCGACAATGTGTTCTCGCAGTCGCTGGACGTAAACAAGGAAGCCCGCGCCGCGCTCAAGCGACAGCAAACGCTTTGCGTCTGGTTTACCGGCCTGTCGGGTTCCGGAAAATCCACTCTCGCCAACCTGCTTGACCGGCGGCTGCACGAAGCCGGCCGCCACACCTATCTGCTCGACGGCGACAACGTCCGTCAAGGCCTCAATCGCGACCTTGGTTTCACCGAAACGGATCGGGTCGAGAACATCCGCCGCGTGGCGGAAGTGGCGCGGCTGATGACGGATGCCGGCCTCATCGTGCTGGTGTCCTTCATTTCACCCTTTCGCGATGAACGCAGGATGGCCAGGGATCTGTTCGCGCCCGGCGAGTTCCTCGAAGTCTTTGTCGATGCGCCGCTCGCCGAGTGCGAAAGGCGCGACCCCAAGGGGCTCTACGCCAAGGCACGACGCGGCGAACTGAAGAACTTCACCGGCATCGACAGCGCCTATGAGCGTCCGGAAAATCCCGAACTCAAGCTGGATACGCAAGCGTGCTCCGCGGCCAAATGCGCAGACCTGATCGTCGAACGGATGCTGCGTACCCGACCGCCGGCAGGGTGAAAGTCGGCGATGGCGGGACGGCGAAGGTAGCGCGGCACACGGTGCCGCATTCCGCTAGAGCAGCGAAATGAACTGCTCGATCTTGCCGTTGGCGGGATTGCGGATCGTGTCGACGTAGTCGAAACTCAAGCGGAAGGGGTGGCCCAACTTGTCCTGGATGAACGCCGTCAGGGCTCGTGTTTCGGTGGTGTCCAGTGCGCGCGCCGTGACGAGGCGCACTGATATCTCCTCCACTCCGGTCTGGACCATCTGCATCAGTTCGATCGGTGCGACTTCCTGGAGCCGGCTTTCGTAGCCCAATCGTGGCCAGCGGCGGGTGCCGTCCGGCAGTGTCAGCAGATTGCGGTAGCGCCCCATGATCCGCTTCAGCACGGGCAGTCCGCGTCCGCAGGAACACGCCGCGCCGACTTCCGCATAGTCGCCGATTTCGTAGCGGATCAGCGGCGTGGCGAAATTGTTGAGGCTGGTGACCAGCACGCGCCCGACCGCCCCCGGAGCGCAGGGAAGCCCATGGTCGTCGACGACTTCGAGCAGCACGTTCTCCGACTGCACATGGTAGTGCGGGTGGTCGGGACATTGCAGGGCAAGGTAGCCGGCTTCCTGGCAGGAATACATGTCGACCACTGGGACGTCCCACGCAGTGCGGCAGAGTTCACGCAGCGAATCGTCCGCGCTTTCGCCCATGGTGCGCACTTCGCGCAGGTCCGGCAAGACGATTTCGTGTTCCCGGCAATGCGTCGCAAGGCCGGAAATCAGGCTCGGATGGCTCAGTAGATAGGCGGGGCGATCGAGCCGCAGGCGCTCGGCAAGATGGGATACCCCCAGCAGGATGTCGTAGTTCACCGAGGGGCCGGTGATGGCAACGTCATCCGTCGCCGGACCCCATCCCTTGGCCGCGGACCCGGTCGGGCCCTTCAGCGCAGGCTCGCGCTGATAGCGGATCGAACACAGCGTTTGGCGCAGGTCGCGACGATGCCAGGTGTGGTCGCGCAGGCAGAAGACTTGCCAGAACAGGCTGGTGAGATCCGTCCCCTGGACTTCGACCACCATTCCCGTGGATCCCGAAGTCCGGATCGGAAAGCTCCGCCCATGCGCCTTCGGCATGTCCTCGCTTCTCAGTTCCGATGACGACTCGTGCAACGCCTTGCGGCTCAGAAGCGGCAGTTCGCGCCAGTTGCGCGGATCGACGTCGCCGGGCGAAAAGTCGGCGCCCAACAGACGGCGATAGTGCGGCACGGTTCTCGCCGCGAAGCCGAGGATTTCGTGCAGCTGGTCGAATTGCCGCGCCGCGATCTCCTCCGGCGGCAACCACTGGTTCTGCTCCATCTGGAACAACAAGGCCAGCTTGTTGGCGGCCACCGGCGTGGGAACCGCCGGCCAGGCCATGCCGGGGAGGGCCGAGCGGTAGCATGCATCGGATTTCATCCGTGCATCCTACCCGCCGCACCGCAGGGTGACTATCGGGCAGCAGGCGCCCAGTTCGTAGTCGGGTTCGACGATATCGAGGCACTCGAAACCGCCTTGGGCGCCGCCGGCCATGCGCACCATCTCGGCGGCGTCGGTCAGGAAATAGGTGGCTTGGCTTGCGCGATGGAGTTCGAGCGAACGCGTGTGCTCAAGTGACCAGCCATGGTCCGCGGCAAGCCGATCGAAGCCACCGACCGCGGCGAGGATATGGGCTACGACGCATTGCGGCTGTACTCCCTGCTCCGGACTGCCGTGCAAGGCGCCCCAGAGTTGCAGCTTCAAGGCATCGAGGCTGGCGATATCTCCGGCGGCAAGTCGCGCAAACACCTCATCGGCATTGCCTGTCCGCCCCTTTGGCGCAAACAGCCGCGCGGCGAAAATTCCGCCGGGCGCCAGAACCCGCCGCAGTTCGCGCAGCAGGGCGGCCTGTCCGTGTGGATAGGAAAGCATGCCGAAACCGCCATCACAAAGCACGATGTCGCGAGAAGCGGCGGCAAGCGGCATCGCGGTCCATGATCCACGCAGTGCCGTGCCGGCCGGCCCTGGCCACACCGCCTCGATCATTTGCGGCGAAGCGTCCAGTGCAAGCAGCGAAGTGCCGGCCGGCCAGTCCAGCGCATGCAATTCCGGCGTGACGCCCAGAATCAGCGCCCTGGGCGGCCGCGCATGTTCGCGTCGCCACTGCCCGAGGGCGCCGTGGTATGCGGCGCGGTCTTGCGCCGCCGGGCGCAGCGGTGGGCCGACCAATTGCCACAGCCGCGCCATGCGTGACCAGTGCTGGCTCGTCATCGATAGTCCGCGACCAGCGGGAAGCCGGACAGGCTGCGGTCGAAGCGTTCGCGGTAGATGTCGAGCTGTCGCTGTGACAGCGCGGCGACCCCTTCACCGACCTTGCCGTGGCGTATGAACTGGTCCGCGTTGCGCACCAGGTACGGAATGCCCACCTTGCCGGCGAAGTGCTCGTTACGTGGGGCAAAGCGGGCTTCGTGCCGCTTCATGTACCCAAAGCTGCATCGTTCAAGCACGCGGGCCAGTGTCGCCGGGCTGGTCTCGATGCGGCAGGCTTGCGCCACGCGCAGTGCGGTCGTCGCGAAATCGTGCTTGAGATCCTCGAAGCGCACGTAGGTAATGGGAAGGCCGGCGGCGTTTTCCAGCCAGGGCCGTATGTGGTCGAACCAGTTGTACTCGTTGCCGTGGATGAAGTCGTCGAAATGCTGGTCGAAGCTGCCCTCGTAGCGCTTGAAATTGCGCCGGTGGTGAAACAGCGACAGGCAGACGTCGCGGCCGTCGCGCACCACGAAGACGAAACGCCCACGACGGCCCGTTTCAAATCGTCCGTAACGGTCGTGGGACTTGATGATCCGGGGCTGTGGTGTGCGCACCGGCATCGTTTCGCGCAAGGCCGAGTAATACACCCAGGGCGAGATGTCGAACAGGTGATCGAAATCCATCGCACCATCGGTGGTCAACTGGTACAGGATCATCTGCATCCAGGTGGTGCCGGACTTGGAGAAGGTAGACACCAGGATGTCGTCGTCGCTCTCGCCGAACTCCGCCAGGTAGCGGCGGTAGCGCAATTCGAACTCCCAGGTGGCGGATCGCGGCGAGCCCAGCGCCGAGTGCAGAACCTTGCCGGCCGCGTGCAGGGCACGACTCCCGGCGATCGTCCAAGGGTTCTTGAAAAGGTGGGCCTCGTTTGTTGCCGCGGTGGCCGTGGTTTCGGAGTTCATTGTTCGCTGCAAGCCCTGTCCGCAAAGTCGGCGCCGGTGCTACGGTGACGCAAAACAACGTCGGCCGGATGGGCCCGCTACCAGGCCTCCATTACCGCATCGAAGGGGAAATCGACACCCGCCTGGCGCCAGACCTCGCTCACCCGGCGCACCACCGGTTCGGCCTGCTTCATCCAGTCCGGATGCCGGTCGCGGCGGTCGAAGACCTTGAACTCGTCGGGCAGCTCGCTGTTGCCGAAGCGGCGGAACAGCCCCGCCGCGAGGCCTTCCAGGCGCTCCTTGCCGTAGGCCACCACGCGCCACTTCGGGTTGAGGCGCAGGCCGGTCAGCAGCAGGTTGTAGTGGTAGTGCTCCCAGTAGCTCAGGTAGGCGTCGAAGTAGCCGATCTGCTCCGTCTTGCCTTCAGGCATTCCAGCATAAATGTTGTCGCGCCGCACCCAGGACTCGATATTGCCGCGCACCGCAAAGCGTCCGTCCGGCGGCAGCCCGCCGGATTTCTCGTAGGTGGAGATCGCCGCCGGCACCGGGTGGCGCAGGGTGATGAGGTATTCCGCGTTGGGCCCCAGCACGCGGTCGAAAAATCCGCCCTGGTAGGCCGCCTTGGTGGCTTTCTTCGGCACCGGGATCATGCTGTCGAAGGCTCGCGAGTTGGCGAAGAACAGTTCGACCATGGCCAGGTACTCGGCCATGTTGTGCATCATCCGCGTGTAGGCGCTGTAGCCCTGGTCGAAATCGAAGGGCGTGGCATCGGGGAAGCCGTCGTGGGCGATGGCGTTGGGCACCCGGCCGGCATCGAAGCCCAGCGCGCGGAACAACTGCTTCGTGAGGTAGGAGCCGCCGTGGCGTGGCGCGCCGACGACGCAGATGAAGTTGTAGCGGTAGTGGAAGGGCTTCAACTGTTCCGAGTTGCCGGTGAGGAAAGCCGACAGAAGCTCGTAGCTGCGCAGCACCGCCTTTTGCGCGCGCGGGTCGCGCATCATGTTTTCGGCTTGCTCGACCGCCGTGCGTTGCACGTTTTCGTCCTGGCTCAGGCCTTCCGAAAGTTGGTCATGCCAGCGCTGGTCGGCAAAACCGCCATGGAAATGGCGGTAGAGGAAATCCATGAACAGCGGCGCGAGCGTGAACTGCTCGTCCGTGAAGGTAAGGGAAACACCCATGAGAATTCAGTACTGGGGGAAAACCGGCACGCGCGGCAACGCGCGCGCCGGGGGCTCAACTACAGGTGGCGGCGCGCCGGGTTCCCTTCGGCCGTGGTTTGCCTCCGCTGGCGCCATCCTTCTTGTCCTTGTCATCCCCTTCGTCCTCGCCGAATTCGCCTTCCTCGCCGCCTGCCGATTGCGTTGACTTCGGCCCCTTCGGCGCGACATCATCGCTCGATTCGTCGAGATTGACCGCTTCAAGCGCGCGGATGAGGTCCGTCACGGCAGCGCTGCCGACATCCTGCCGGTAGCTGACCACCAGGCCGGCGCCGGGCGCCGCGGGCGTCATGCCCGGGCCGACGAACAGGCCGCTGTAGCCGGCCATGGTCTCCAGGGTTTCCACGCCGTCGATCACCACGCCGCCCGTGGCCAGCAGCGGGAAGTTGAGATAGATCGTGCTCGGACTGTTGGCCCAGATGCTGGAAGCCAGTCCGCCGGAGGTGGAATTGATCGTCAACAGCGAGTCGGCGCCGGTCAGGTTCAGCTTGACATCGGTCCCGGCACGTATCAACGAGCCGTTTTCCAGCGTGATGTTGCCCGTCGACGCTATCGTTGCCATGCCCGAATAGGCCTGTATCGTGGCGCTATCCATGGTCAGCCCGCCCGTCAAGATCACGACATCGTTGGCGGCATACAAGCCCGCCCCTCCCGCCAGGTTGATCTCGCCGGCCAAAACGCCGAGGTTGTAGTCCGAGTAGATCTCGGCGCCGTTGGCCAGAGTCAGCGTGCCGGCGAAGACAGCGACATTGCTCTCCGATTCGGCGTATTTGCCGTCGGCGACGACCACCGTGCCGCCGGCAAGCGTCAGGCTGTCGTTGATGGAAATGTTTTCATTCACCCACAGCGTACCGCCGGCTGCGAACTCCAGGCCGCCGGTTATCGATCCGCCGTACATGGACGTCGAGGACATGTCGATGTCGCCGCCCGCCGAAATCAGGGTGCTGCCGGCGTAGCCGCCGGCGCCGCTGCCGCCATCGGCACCGCTACTGCCGCCGCCGCCGCCGCTGCCGCCGTAGCCGCCGCCGGTATCGATGGTGATGCCGGTACCGGCGAGCACCACATTGCCCGAGTAAGCCTGGATCGCCACGTCGCCACCACCACCACCGTGGCCGCCATAGCCGCCGTAACCACCATAGCCGGCGGCATTGCCGCCGTTGCCGCCGCTGCCGCCGTCGGCCCAGATGCTGAGGCTGCCGCCGCTCAGGTTGATGTCGCCTGTTCCCGTGGCCCGGACGATCGCCAGGCCGCCGCCGCCGCCGTTGCCGCCATAGCCGCCGTAGCCATCACTACCGGCATTACCGCCGCCGCCGCCGTCGCCGCCGGCCGCATTCATGATGAGGCTGCCGCTGCTGATCGTCACGCCGCCGGAACCTCCGGCCTGAACCAGAGCCGTGCCGCCGTTGCCGCCATGGCCGCCGTCGCCGCCTTGATAGGCGCCGTATCCACCGTCGCCGCCGACATTGCC
>JAIOOZ010000573.1 GCA_021414185.1 Betaproteobacteria bacterium | reverse complement strand
ATGCGACACGCTGACGATGCGCAGGCTTTCGGTTTCGAACGGGTCGATCATTTTGGCGAGCGAGTGCGCGCTGGAGCGCACGCCGAGGCGCGCGCGCAGGCTCAGGAGATCGGTCAGCCCCGGCGCCAGCACCGCGGTGGGCACGAAAGCGATGTTGCCGTTGTCAAGCGTTTCCTGCGCCTGCGCCAGGCTCGCGCACGGCATGATGCCGAGCTCGCGCAGGATATAGGCCGTCGCAACGCGGCCGTTGCCGGTCAGCGGCCCGTGGATCAGCACCGGCACGCCAAAGCGCTGCAGCAGGAGTGCCAGCAGCGGCAGCAGGTTCGGCTGGTGGCGCGCGCCGTTGTAGCTTGGGAGAACCACCGGCTTCGCCTTGCCTGCAGGTGCGCGCAGCCGGAACAGGCGCTCGCTCACCGCGCTGTAGAAGCCGAGCAGTTCAGCCAGCGTTTCAGATTTGACGCGCAGCGCAATCAGAATGGCGCCGAGTTCGAGCTCGGGCACGCCGCCGTCCAGCATGGCGCCGAACAGCTGATGCGCGTCCTGCTCCGACAGGTCGCCGGCGCCGTCCGCGCCGCGGCCGATTTCCTTGATGTATTGGGCGTAGCTCATAGATTCAGGATTGAGGATTGGGGATTGAGGATTGAGCAAGCAAACCAAGAGCAGGAACTTGATCGGTTTTTGCCTCGATCCTCGATCCTCGATCCTCGATCCTGCTGTTAAGCATGCGTTTCAGTTCCGGCAGGCACGAACCGCATTCCGTGCCGCATTTGAGGCGACCCTGCAGTTGCGCCAAATCGGCGCCAGCGGCGAGCGCGGTATTGATTTCGACCGCGGAAACGTCGAAACAGTTGCAGACGATGGCGCCGCGATTGAAGCTGCCGCGCGGCGGTGCTGCCACGGGCGCGAGTATCCACGAGCGCATGGCATCGGCGGAAGCGCCCTGCATCATCATGTTTTTCAGCCAGTCCTGCGCCGCGGTTTCGCCGGCGAGACACACACTTTGCACGATGCCGTCTTCGATGCGCGCCGCCTTTTCCACGCGGCGGCGCGCATCGACATAGCGCATGGTGCGCCGCGTGTCCTGCAGGTCGAGCAGGCCGTCGAGTGATGCGAGCACGCCCTCCGCGATCGGTTCGGCCGCGTAGCCACGCAGGATGACGACGACGTCTTCGCGTCCGGTCAGCACCAGCGTGGCGTAATCGAAACCCTCGAGCATGGGCTGCAGTTTGTCGCGCAAAGCCTGGGCGGCGGCCGCTGCCGTCGCGGCAAAGCGGCGCATCGCCACCACGCGGTGCGGCAGCGCGAGCTTTTCGACTTCGATGGCGGCGTGTTTCAGTTCCGGCTGCTTGGATTGCGGATCGAAGGCCGGCACGGTCAGCGCGTTGACACCGCCGCCGCGCATGAACTGGCTGCCCCAGTGCATCGGCATGAAGACCTGCGCTGCGCGCATTTC
>JAIOOZ010000572.1 GCA_021414185.1 Betaproteobacteria bacterium | reverse complement strand
GCGCGATGTCAATCGCGATACCTTGCGGCGCAGCACAACCCCCCATAAAAATCGGCGCCTCGGTTTCGCAGACCGGATCGTTCTCGGCGCTCGGGCAAAACCAGTTTCGCGGTTATCAGTTGTGCGTGAAGCGCGCGAACGACAAGGGCGGCCTGCTTGGACGCAAGATCGAACTCGTCACCGAGGACGACAAGTCCGATGCGGCAGCCGCAGTCCGCATCTACGAAAGCCTGATCACTGATAAGAAGGTGGACGCGATCCTCGGTCCTTATGGGTCGCCCAACGCCGACGCCGTCGCGGAGGTCAGCGAAAAGCATCACATGCCCATGATTGCGCCGCTGGCGAGCGCCACGGCGATATTCAAGAAGGGCCGCAAGTACGTGTTCATGGTCCAGTCGCCTGCCGAGACGTGGTTCGAAGGCCTGCTCGACATCGCGTCAAAGCGCGGCTTGAAAACGGTGGCGGTGATGTTTGAAGACACGATTTTCACGAAAGCCGCGGCATCCGGCGCGGTGGAAACCGCGAAGCGCAAGGGCCTGACGGTAGTCGTCAACGAGGCGTATCCGAAAGGCACGGCGGACTTCACTGCGATTTTGACCAAAGTCCGCGCCGCAAATCCGGATGTGCTGATCGCGGGCACCTACTTTGAAGATGCGGTGGCCATCACGCGCCAGCTGAAAACACTCGATATCAATCCACGCGTGTTCGCAGTCACGGTCGGCGGGGATCTTCCGAAGTTTTACGAAACGCTCGGCAAATCCGCCGAGTATGTCTATGGCACAACGCAATGGGACCCCAGCCTGATTACGCTGCGCGCGGGCGGCTTGATCCCGGTGGCCCGCCAATACCCGGGCGCGAAGGAATTCGTCGAGGAATACCAGAAGATGTTTCCCGGCGCAGACCTCTCCTATCACTCGGCGGGAGGCTACAGCGGTTGCGAGATACTGCACGAAGCGATACGTCGCGCCGGCTCGCTAGACAAGGAAAAGGTGCGGGAGGCGCTGCTGAAGCTCGAGATGAATACGGTCTTCGGGCCGTTCAGGGTGGATGCCGGTGGATTCCAGGTGGGCCACAAGGCGCTGCTGATCCAATGGCAGGACGGCAAGAAAGCGATCGTAGCACCCGAGGAACTCGCCGCCGACAAGCCACGCATTCCGACGCCGGAGTGGAGCAAGCGGCCATGATACGGACCGCCGCCGCCTGTGTTGTCGCCGCGGCGTCGTTGGGGCTTAGCGGCATCGCGCAAGCGCAGGCGCCGATCCGCATCGGCGCTTCGCTGTCCCTTACCGGCAACTTCGCGGAACTCGGCCAGACGTTCGACCGCGGCTACCGCGTGTGCGTGCAGCAGGCCAACGCGCGCGGCGGCGTGCTCGGACGCAAGATCGCGCTCACTGTCGAGGACGATAAATCCGAGCCGGCGACTGCCGCCGCGATATACGAAAAGCTGATCACGAAGGACAAGGTTGATGCGGTGTTCTCGCCCTACTCTTCGGGCATCACCGACGGCATGGCCGATGTCACTGAACGGCACCGCATGCCAATGGTCGCCGCCGGCGCCGCCACGCGCTCGATCTACAAGAAAGGGCGCAAGTTCATCTTCATGGTGTTCACGCCGGCGGAAGCGTACCTCGAGGGTCTGGTGGACGTGGCGGCAAAACGCGGCCTGAAGACGATTGCCGTGATCTACGAAGACTCGATTTTTCACACGGCGATCGCACAGGGCATGATCGATCTGGCGAAGAGGCGCGGACTGCAGGTCGTCGTCGCCGAAGCCTATCCGGTAAAGACCACGGATTTTTCGGCGCTGCTCAACAAGATCAAGGCGGCGAATCCCGACGTGGTCGCAGCCACCTCCTATTTCAATGACGCAGTGGCCATCGTTCGCCAGATGAAGGAAGCGGGGGTCGATCCCCGCATGGCAGGGGTTACGGCCGGCGGCGATCTGCCGAAATTTTACGAAGTGCTCGGCAAGAGCGCCGAATTCGTTTATGGCGCGTCCCAATGGGAGCCGGACCTTGTCAAGCTGCGAGCGGGCGGCGTGATTCCCATCGCCAGCAGTTATCCGGGGGCGCGCGAGTTCGTGGAGGACCACGAGAAACAATTTCCCGGGGCGGACATGTCCTATCAGAGCGCGGCTGCCTTCGGCGGGTGCCAGATCCTGCTCGATAGTATCCGGCGCGCGGGTTCCCTCGACCGGGATAAAGTGCGGGCCGAAATCCTGAAATTCGACGGCAATACCGCGTTTGGTGCTTTCCGGGTGGACGCGGAGGGTATCCAGATCGCCCACAAGATGCTGACGTTTCAGTGGCAGGACGGCAAGAAGGCGATCATCTGGCCCGAAGCAATTGCTCCGGCGGCGGCGCGTTTCCCCACGCCTCCGTGGAGCAAGCGGCCGTGAACCGGCTGCAGTAGCGTAGCTTTTACCGACCTCCATGCATTCAGCCCCGAGACTTTTCAGTCTGTCGTCGTTTAAGTTGCGCGCCGCGGCGCTCGCATTCCTTGTATTCGCAGCTTCCGTCGCCGACGCGCAACCGGCGCATCGCCTCTACAAGATCGGTGTGCTCAATGAAGCGTGGGCCGCCAATCATCCCGCGGTCGATGGACTTAAAGAGGGGTTGCGCGAGCAGGGCTTTGTTGAGGGCCGTGACGTGACGTACGAGGTACGCTTCACTAAAGGCGCGCCCGGTGCCACTGCCGCCGCTGCCGAAGAACTGGTGAAAGCGGGCGTGGACCTGATCTTCACCAGTAACGAACCCGCCACGCTGGCGGCGAAGAAGGCGACGCAGAGCATTCCCGTCGTGTTTACGCTGGTGGGCGATCCGGTCCTGACGGGAATGGTCGCCAGCCTCGCGCGCCCGGGCGGCAACCTTACCGGAATTTCGAGCCGCGCCACCGAGCTTGCACCCAAGCGGCTGGAGGTGCTGAAGACGCTGGTTACCGGGCTCAAGCGCGTGTGGTTTGTCTATCATAGTTCGGACATCACCGACACCGCCGCGCTACCGAGCGTGCGCGACGCGGCCAGCCGGCTGCAGCTCGAGTTGATGGTGCGGCCGGTGAACGACGCCGCCGACCTGGAACTGGCGCTCAAGGAAATCAAACCCGGCGACGCCGTGCTTGCGCCGGCCGTCGACACTCTCGATATTCCCGCGGCGATCCTGGAGGCGGCGAAAGTGCCGAGCGTCTTTCCCGCGGCGTTGTGGGTCGGGCACGGCGCGCTCGTTTCGTATGGGCCGGATTTCCGCGCGCAAGGCGTGCAGGCGGCACGGCTGATAGCCAAGATCCTGCGCGGAGCACGGCCGCAGGACCTGCCGGTCGAAGGCGCCGAGCGGATCGATCTCGCGGTCAACGTGAATACGGCCCGCCAGCAGGGGCTGACGGTACCGCCGAAAATCCTGTTTCGCGCCAACGTGGTCCAGCGATGAACGCCCCGGCGTTGCGCGGCCGGCTGTTCTGGAAGTACCTCGCAGTCTTCCTGTGTCTGGTCGGCGGCGTGCTGATCGTCAGCAGCCTGGTGGAACTCTATTTCTCCTATGACGAAACCAAGCGCGCGATCGTCGCGCTGGAGCGGGAAAAAGCGGTGGGCGCGGCACACCGGATCGAGCAGTTCGTGCTGTCGGTAGAGCGCGAGGTGCGCGGGACCCTGTATCCCGCGCCGGAGGATTCGTCGTTGTCCTTGTCGGGCGGACGGTCGCCGGTGTCCGGCCAGTCGATGCGAGCCGCGATCGCGCAACAGCGGGAGTTCGACTTCCTGCGCTTGCTGCGGGACGCTCCCGCGATCACCGATATTCGGCACTTTGACATTACCGGCAAAGAGCGGCTCCTCGTCTCGCGCGTCGAACTGGACGCGGTGGACGGCGGCGCGGATGTCGCCGCGTCCCCGGAGTTTCGCGTGACGCAGGTGAAGAAGAGATATTTCAGCCCGGTCTATTTTCGCGACGACTCCGCGCCCTACATGAAAATCGGTGTCGCCCTCGACGAACCCACTCCGGAGGTAACGGTGGCGGCGGTCGATTTGAAGGCGATCTGGGACGTCGTGTCCCGCATCCGCGTCGGCACCGCCGGCTACGCCTACGTGGTCGACGCCGAAGGCCGCCTGATTGCGCACCCCGATATCAGCATGGTGCTGCAGAAACGCGACTTGTCGCTTGCACCGCAGGTCAAGGGCGCGCAGGCGCAGGTCGCGAGTGCGCGGGAGGAGGACCTGCCT
>JAIOOZ010000571.1 GCA_021414185.1 Betaproteobacteria bacterium | reverse complement strand
GCTGGCGGTGAACATGACGCACATGGGCAGCGGCGTGCTGACGCGCACGTCGGACCGCACCTGGCAGCGCGATTTCAGTCTCGGCGCCAACACATTAACGATCACGTTCGGCCACGCGATGGACGCGGTGTGCATGGTCGTCGGTGAACTCGCCGAAGTGGCGGCCGTCGTCAGCACCCAGGTCAAGCAGTGGTATGAGACCGACACCAAGAAGCATGTCGACGTTGACGCACCCGACAACATCATGCTGACGGGCCGGCTCGAAAGCGGTGCGGTGATCAGCGTCAATCTCGCCGTACATCCGTACCACGGCACCGGTTACCGGTTTGAAATCTACGGTACGGAAGGCACGCTCACCATGGTGGGCGGCGGCGATGCCGGGCAGGAACTGAAGCGCAAATTGATGGGCGGCAAGAAAGACGACAAGGCGCTGCAGGAGTTGCCGGTGCCTGACCGTTTGAAGTGGGTGCCGGAAGAAGTGCGCAACCTCGGACCGGGTTACGACGTCGGCCAGATGTGGGTGAAGTTCGCCGAAGCGATCCGCACCAACACGCGCATCGAGCCCGATTTCGATTCCGCCGTGCGCCGTCACCGCATGCTCGATGCGATCGTGCGCGCTTCGGAGACAGGGCAGAAGCAGAAAGTCGTGCTGTAATCATTCGCGCAGGATGCATGGGGGAGGAGGGCCAATGAAGATACTCGCCAACTTGATCGCGGTGCTCGTCGCGCTGGCGGCGCCGCTGGCTGCGGTCGCACAGGCATTTCCCGCCAAGCCGTTGCGGCTGATCGTGCGCGCACCGCCTGGCGGCACGGACGACCTGATCGCGCGCCTGGTCGCGCCGGCGCTCAGCAAGGCCATCGGCCAGCAGGTGATCGTCGATTACCGCACCGGCGCCGGCGGGTTGGTCGCATGGGAGTACGTAACCAAGCAGCCGCCCGACGGCTATACGCTCCTGCTGGCCGCATCGGGCCTCGCGGCGATCAAGAGCCTGCGCCCGAGCGTAACGATCGATCCATTCCGCGATTTTGGCTGGGTGTCGGAGGTCACGAGCTTCATGCTGGTGCTGGTCGTGCATCCGTCGCTGCCGACGCGCACGCTGAAAGAGCTGATCGCGCTGGCGCATAAACGTCCGGCGCAACTCAGTTACGGCACGTCGGGCGTGGGCGCGACGCCGCATCTCGCGGCCGAGTATTTCAAGGGGATGGCCAAGGCAGAGATCAATCACGTGCCGTACAAAGGCGCGGGCCCCATGTATCTCGACCTGATCGGCGGGCGCATCGAAATGGGTTCGGCGGTGCTTGGCAGCGCGCTGCCGCATATCCGCAGCGGCAGAATACGCGCGCTCGGCGTGAGCGGCGCGCAGCGCTCGCCGCAACTGCCCGAGGTGCCGACCATCGCCGAAGGCGGTCTCGCCGGCTACGCGTTCGAACCGTTCTACGCGATCGTCGTGCCGCCCGGCATGCCGCGCGCGATCATGGGCACGCTGGCCGAGGGAATCGCGAAGGCGATGTCGCCAGCAGATTTTCGCGAGCAGTTCGTCAAGATCGTCGGCTCGGAGGCGGTGTTCAACACGCCGGAGCAGATGCTGCAGATGGCGAAAAAAGAGGCCGAGCTCATCGACAAGATCGCGCGCGCCGCCAACATCAAGGAAGAGTAAACATGTCACGCATCGCCGTCGGCGGTTTTCATCACGAAACGAACTGTTTTGTCCCGGTACATACCGATTTCAATTACTTCGCGACGGTGAGCGACCGCCCCACGCTTTCGCGCGGCGATGAAGTCCTGCGCAACCTGCCGGGGCGCTCCTTCGCCATGTCGGGCTTTCTCGCCGACATGGCCGGCAAGCACGAACTCGTGCCGCTGGTGTGGGCGAGCGGCGGCGCCGGCGGTTATGTGACCAGCGACGCCTACGAGCGCATCGTGGGCGAACTCGTCGGCCGGCTGTCGGTCGCGCTGCCGGTCGATGCGGTCTATCTCGACCTGCATGGCGCCATGTGCTCGGTCGATTTCGAAGACGGCGAAGGCGAGCTCCTGCGCCGCGTGCGCGCAACCGTCGGGCCGCAGGTGCCCGTCGTAATCAGCCTTGATTACCACACCAATCTCACCCCCGCGATGGCGGCGCTCACCGATGGGATGGCGATTTACTACACTTACCCGCACGTCGACCGGCCGGAAACCGGCAGTCGCGCGGCGCGCATCCTCAACACTATCCTCGCGCGCGGACGGCCGACGGCCCGCGCTTTCCGCAAGCTGCCGTTTTTGATTCCGCTCAACTTCCAGTGCACGCTGGTCGAGCCGTCGAAGGAGATCGTCGCCAAATCCGCCGCGGGCGAAGGCGGCGATGTGCTGGATCTCTGCTACGGCGCGGGCTTTCCGCCATCAGACCTGCACGACTGCGGCCCGTGTGTCATCGCGCATGGCTATTCGCAGGCGGCGGTGGACGCGGCGGCGGATGGTCTCGCCAATCACATCAACGGCATGGAGAAATCCTTCGCCCAGCCGCTGCTTGATCCCGACGAGGCAGTGCGCCAGGCGATGAAGATCAGCGCCAAGGCCACAAAGCCGGTCGTGATCGCGGACACGCAGGACAATCCCGGCTGCGGCGGCACCGGCGACACCACCGGCATGCTCGAAGCGCTGGTGCGCAATCATGCCGAGAAGGCTGCGCTCTGCGTGCTCACAGACGCGAAGGCCGCGGCAGCGGCGCACGCAGCGGGCGAAGGGGCGGACATCACGATTGAACTCGGCGGCTGCACGCCGCTGCCGGACGTGAAGCCTTTTCGCGGGACGTTTCGCGTCACGCGCTTGAGCGACGGCCGCTTCATGTGCAAGGGGCCCTGCGTCGGCGGGCGTGAAGCGAAGCTCGGGCCGACCGCGCTGCTCACCATCGGCGGCGTGAGCATCGTGGTGGCGAGCAAGCGCATGCAGGCATACGACCTCGAGATACTCCGCCACATCGGCGTCGAGCCGACGGAGCAGAAGATCCTGGTCGTCAAAAGCACC
>JAIOOZ010000570.1 GCA_021414185.1 Betaproteobacteria bacterium | reverse complement strand
TGTCGGCGCGGCAGTTCGCGCGCGACGAGCTCGCGGCGTCCATCATGCGGATATTGCGTGAAACCGGCCTTGACCCGCGGCTGCTCGAGCTCGAGATCACCGAGAGCACCGTGATGCACAACGCGGACCGCGCGGCGGGAGTGCTGCAGCAACTGAAGCAGCTCGGCGTGCGCGTCGCGATCGACGATTTCGGCACCGGTTATTCGTCGTTGAGCTACCTCAAGCGGTTCCCGATCAGCAGCGTCAAGATCGACCGCTCATTCATACTCGATCTGCCGGGTGACAAGGACGATGCCGCGATTACCCAGGCAGTGATCGCGATGGCGCACAGCCTGCGCCTGCGCGTGATCGCCGAAGGGGTTGAGACGAGCGAGCAGTACCGCTTTCTGGAAGAACATCATTGCGACGAAATGCAGGGGTATTACTTCAGCAAGCCGGTGGACGCGCCCGCCCTGGTGCGCCTGTTAGCCGGGCGTCACAGCGACGCCAAGCTGGCCTGACGCCGCAAGCTTCCTCGCGCTACCTGCCGCTCACGTTGCCCACTCGAGCGTGCCGGCGCGGGCGCCGTCCGTGCGTATTTCCAGCCGCCGCTGATGGAACTGCCGCAGGTTCGCGCGGTGCCCGATGCTGACCACGGTGGTGCGCGGCAGCCGTTCTTTCAGCAGGTGATAGAGCGCCGCTTCCGTCGTTTCGTCGAGTGCCGACGTCGCCTCGTCCATGAACAGCCAGCCGGGTTTGTGCAGCAGGGCGCGCGCGAACGCAATGCGTTGCTGCTCGCCGCCCGAGAGCAATTGCGCCCAGTGCTGTTCTTCGTCAAGGCGGCCGGTGAAGTGTTCCAGCCTGCAGTCGGTGAGCGCCGCGCGCAGTTCGTCGTCGCTGTAAGCGCCGCTGGCGGCGGGATAGCCTAATTGCTCGCGCAGCGTGCCTATTGTCAGGTAGGGTTTCTGCGGGAGGAACAATATGTGCCCGTCGTGCGGCCGCGCCACGGTGCCGCCGCCAAACGGCCAGATGCCGGCGAGCGCGCGGAACAAAGTGCTTTTGCCCGAGCCGGATGGGCCGGTGACGAGCACGCTCTCACCGGGCTTGAATTCAATGCTGAACGGCGCGAGCAGCGGCTGTCCGCCCGGCAGATCGAGCTTGACGTCGCGCGCCGTATAAGTTTCACCGTCATTGGTGGCGGTTGTCACGCCGGCGCTGGTTTGTGCTTCTTCCCGGGCGCGGTGAATGGCGTTGCGGAAAGTCGTAAGGCGGTCAAGCGTCGCCTTCCACTGGGCAATCTCCGCGTACGAGTCGACCAGCCAACTCAGCGCCGACTGCACTTTGTTGAACGAGGCCGCCGTCTGCATCAGGTCGCCGAGCTGGATTTTTCCCGTGAAGTAGCGCGGGGCTGCGACGAAGAACGGGAAAATTATCGCAATCTGGTTGTAGCCGACGTTAAACGAAGTAAATTTTTTCGTCCGGCGCATGACCGCCCACCAGTTCTCGATTACGTCGGAAAATCTGCGCAGCATGCCGCGCATTTCGGCATGT
>JAIOOZ010000599.1 GCA_021414185.1 Betaproteobacteria bacterium | reverse complement strand
CCGCGTGTTCGGCGTCGTCGGCATCGACATGGTGGCGGGCCCGTCGGAAATCCTCATCGTGTGCGACGGCAGCACCGATCCCGACTGGATCGCCATGGATCTCTTTTCCCAGGCCGAGCACGACGAACTGGCGCAGGCGATATTGCTCGCGCCGGGCGCGCACTATATCGACCAGGTCGCCGCCAGCCTCGAGCGCCAGCTGGCGGGCATGCCGCGGCGCGACGTGATCAAGGCTGCGCTTGAGAAGCGCGGCGCGCTGATCGAAGTGCGCGATGTCGAGGAAGCGTGCGAGCTGGTCAACAAAATTGCGCCCGAGCATCTGGAGCTGTCGGTCGCGAATCCCGAGGCGCTGCTGCCGAAAATACGCAATGCCGGCGCGATTTTCCTCGGCGCCTACACGTCCGAGGCGCTCGGTGACTACTGCGCCGGGCCCAACCACGTGCTGCCAACGTCGCGCACCGCGCGTTTTTCGTCGCCGCTGGGCGTCTACGATTTCCAGAAACGCTCGAGCGTGATTGCAGTGTCGAAAAAAGGCGCGGCCAGGCTCGGCGCAATTGCGATGGAACTCGCACGCGGCGAAGGCCTCGCCGCACATGCCAAGGCGGCCGAGTACCGGATGAAGTGACTTCCTGATCATGCAGAAAACGCCTGAAGACATCATTCGCAGCGAGATACTGGCTTTCAAGGGGTATCGCGTGCCCGACCACGCCGGCATGATCAAGCTCGACGCCATGGAGAACCCGTATCGCCTGCCCGCGGACCTGATGGCGGCGGTCGCGGCGCGCGTCACGGACGCCGCGCTCAATCGCTATCCGGATTTCGAAGCGCCGGGACTCAAAGCGCAATTGCGCGCGCTGATGCGCGTGCCTGACGGCATGGACATCATCCTCGGCAACGGCTCCGACGAATTGATCCAGATGCTCATGCTCGCGGTCGCGCGGCCGGGGGCCGCAATGGTCGGCCTCGAGCCGTCGTTCGTGATGTTCCGCATACTGGCGACCGTCGCCGGGCTTAATTACGTCAGCGTGCCGCTGACCGATGACTTCAACATCGATGCGGCAGCAACGCTGGCGGCGATCGAGCAATATCAACCGCCGCTGATTTTTGTTACCTACCCGAACAATCCGACCGGCAATCTGTTCGACGCCGCCGTGGTCGAGCGCATCATCAAGGCAGCGCCCGGCATCGTGGTCGTCGACGAGGCTTATCACGCCTTTGCGTCGGCCAGCTTCATGCCGCGCCTGGCCGAGTTTCCAAACCTGCTGGTGATGCGCACGGTGTCCAAGCTGGGGCTCGCGGGACTGCGCCTCGGGCTGCTGGCCGGGCGCAGCGCGTGGCTGGAGCAGATAGCCAAATTGCGATTGCCGTATAATGTCAATGTCCTGACGCAGTTGGCGGCGGGCGAAGTTTTGCGGCACCCGGAAGTGTTCGACGCGCAGGCCGCCACCATCCGCGGCGAACGGGCGCG
>JAIOOZ010000563.1 GCA_021414185.1 Betaproteobacteria bacterium | reverse complement strand
AAATTCGCCGACGACCGCAGTGTGCGTCACGACGCCAGTCGTCGCATTCCACGCGTGCAGCAGGTAGCCGGGAGGTTCCATCGCGAAGGTAGACGCCGCGTCGCGCGCGAGGTCGAGCGAGACCTGATGCGCTGTGCTTGGCGCCGTGCATGCGATGGTGCCGGCGAAACGCACCTGTATCGAACGGTGCAAATGGCCGCACAGCACGCGCTCGACCTGCGGATGCTGCGCGACGATACGCGCGAGCGGCTGCGTGTCCGCAAGTCCGATCCTGTCCATATGTCCTATCCACGTGGCGAACGGCGGGTGGTGCATCAACAAGAGTGTAGGGCGTTGCGGTTGGGCGGCTAGCGCGCTGGCGAGCCATGCCAGTCGCCGTTCGCACAGCTCGCCGCCGCTGTGTTGCGGAATTACCGTATCGATGGCGACGATGCGCAGCGCATGGTCCTCGATCGCATACTGGATAAAGGGCGGAAACTGGCCGAGGTATGCGTGGTCGGGAAACGCCGCTCTCAATGCATCGCGGCCGTCGTGATTGCCGGGCATCAGATACACCGGCATCGTCAACGGCGCGATCAATTCGCGCAACAGCGCGTATTCCTCCGGCTTGCCGCCGTCGGTGAGATCGCCGGTCATGACGACTGCGTCTGGCCGCTGCTTCAACGCAAGAATGTGAGCGATGCAGCGCTGGAGATGCGCCGCGGTATCAACGACTTTATAGGCGAGCCTGCCGCCCGTCATCACGTGTGTGTCGCTGACCTGGGCGACGATCATGGATTCGCCGTTCACAGGGTCTACCCCTACTTGATGCCGCGGCTTTCCAGCAATGCCTTGATCCGCGGTTCCGGCTTCCAATAATTGGGGCCTTTGAGGAACTTGCCGTTGGCGTCGTAGATCGGCTTGCCGTCGGCGCCGAGCTTGCTCTCGTTGCTGTCCATGATGACGTCGAGCACTTCTTCCAGCGGCAGTCCGTACTTCAACGCCTCGGAGCGGCAGTAGACCATGATGTCGCCGAGCACGTCGGCGATTGCAACGGCCACGTCGGCGGCGCTCGCTCCCGTTTTCGCGAGGGCCACGATTTCGTCGATTTCATGCACCTCGTCCAGCAATGTCGCCTTGAACTTGACCAGGCGCTCGCCGACATCGGACGGCAGGGTCGGGGCATCGTGGGCGGGAAGTTTGTACATCGCGTTCATCGCGGCGATGCGTTCGGCAAAAGTTTTTTTCATGATGTGCTCAATCTTAAAGCTTTGCCGCCAAGGACGCCAAGGACGCAAAGGAAAAACAACAACAAGGAAATCGAAATAGAGAATTGGTCACCCTTCACCCTTTCTCAGTCTATCTTGATGTCGGCAGCCTTGATGACTTTGTTCCATTTCGCGATCTCGTCGCGGATGAACTTGCCGAATTCGGCGGGGGTGCCGCCCGCGGGTTCGGCGCCGTCGTGCAGGAAACGCTCACGCACGTCGGGACGATTGATGACCGCGAGGACGTAAGCGTTGAGCTTGTTTACTATCGCGTTGGGCACGCCGGCCGGCACGTGCATGCCGGTCCAC
>JAIOOZ010000119.1 GCA_021414185.1 Betaproteobacteria bacterium | reverse complement strand
ACGGTCTGCCCCAGCGCCTCGGTCAATTTCGGGCTCAGGAGGCGCGCGACGATGTCCGAGCCGCCGCCGGGCGCGAACGGCACCACCAGCCGGATCGTCTTGGACGGATAAACATCCGCCGCCGTTGCGGGGCCGGCCGCCATCAACCCGGTTGCGGCGATGAGCAGACCACGCGCGGCGGTGCTCACGATTTTTTCGCCTTGCGCGGCTTGCCCGCCAGCGGCAGCAGGCGCTGCGTGATCGGCTCGACGCCGGCGAGTTTATCCAGGCCGCCGACCAGCGCGATGATTTCTTCCGCGCGTTTAGCGCCGAGTTTCCTGCCGGCAAGCGCGCGGAATTTCTCGGTGGCGAGATCCCAGTCGAGATAGAGGTGGCGCTGGTCGATGTCCTTGCCGTCGCCGTGCAGCGTCGTGCCGTCGTCGAGCTCGATGTCCATGCGCAGATCCCAGCCGTCGATGCCGGCGACTTCCGCGAGCTCGATCTTGCCGGCCAGCGCATCGAGCTCTGCCGCGCGCTGCAGTTTGCGCACGGTATCGAACGTCATGTTGCCGGCGATGATGACCGCGGCGATCGCGAACGGCTTGCTGATCAGGCATTGGTCTATGGTATGGAAAGGCCCGCGATAGGGAATGCCCGCATAGTTCATGCGCTCGTGCGATCCTTTGAGCGGAATGCCGACCTTGACGCTCTTGATGCGTTTATGGTCGATGCGATGCTGCTCGCGCAGCGCGAGCGCGACCGCCGCACTGCCCTGGTTGGCGCCGCCGGTGGCAAAACGCTTGAAGCAGGTATCCATGATGTGAAAGTGCGTGCCGAGTTTGTCCAGCGCGCCTTCTTCGCCCTCGTTGGTGCCGGAGAAGCTCTTGTTGACGCCGTGCGAGCCTTCGAAAATATTCCTTGCACCCACCAGCCCCTGCTGCGCGAGGTTCGCCGCGAGTATGCCGGCACGCGAGCCGAACGCCTCCTGGAACGACCATTCCATCGAGCCGTCGATCCACGGCTGCAGCACGCCGCCGCACATGCTGCCTGCGCAGCCGAGTGCGGCTTCGAATTGCGGGCGGGTCAGCCCCATCATGCGCGCCGCGGCCGTCGCCGCGCCGAAATAGCTGTAGACGGAACTCACGCGAAAGCCGCGCGTAAAGGCTGGCACCGCGAGCGTGCCCGCGCGGTCTTCGACGTCGTAGGCGGCGACCGTCGCCGCGATGACGTCCTTGCCGCTGCGCCCGTTCTCTTCCGCCATCGCGAGCACCGTGGGGACCACCGCCGCGCCGATATGCGAATGGCTCACCTGCAGCCAGTCGTCCTGCAGGATGCAGTGGGAGGCAACCGAATTCGCCAGCACCGCGTCGACCGCGCGCAGCTTTTCGCCGGTCATCCACACACGCGCGCGCCCTTTGGCGCCTATCGCGGTGGCCGCTTTGGCCGCGACTTTGCCGTTCGCGTGCCCGTAACTGCCGACCGACACCCCGAGCAGATCGAGCACGCAGACCTTGGCCTTGGCGATGACTTCCGGCGGCAGATTTCTGTATTTGAGTTCGTGGGCGAATTTTGCGAGTTTTTCAACAATCATTTTTCCTCCGGGGTTTTCATGAAGTATAGCGGAGTAAAGGTTTTTCTTCGCGCGACACTAAGAGTGCCTAACTTCTAGTCCTGAGCCAAAATCGTGACAGCGCATCACACGTTTCATTATGTTAGGCACTCTAAGGTAAAGTAACGTCAACTCACGATCGGGCATCACCACATGGCAGACAGCGACAACAGCAAGCTCATGCGCACGGCGACGGATGCCGGCGGCGGCTCCGCGCAGGAAGCGGTTGCGGCACTGCGCACGGCGCTCACGCCGCTGGAAGCGCGCATAGACGCGGCCTTTATCTATGGGCCGCTCGTCAAAGGCGCCGCCGCGGGGGATATCGAGCTGGTGATCCTCGGCGCAGGCATTGCCCACATGGAGGTGCTCCCTAACCTCATCGCGGCTGCCAAATACCTGGGCCGACGGATCAACCCGGCCATTTACCGCGCCGAAGAGCTGGACGAGAAATTATCGGCGGGTAACCGGGCGGTGCTGGCGCTCATGAAGCAGCGCAGAATTTTTGTGATCGGCTCGGAAGCCGACGTGCCGCAACTGCACTGATCATGCCCACGCGGCCGCTGCTTTTGCTGTGCGTCACCTTAATCGCCGCGTGTGCCGCCGGCAACACCACGCCGCCGCGGTCCGGCGGCGGGTTTCATCCTGCGCAGCTCGCGAAATCCGATATCGACCGCGTCGCCGAAGCGCACCAGCGGGAAATCTTCATCGACCTGCGGGTGCTGACCGAAAAACTTTACCGGCGCAATCCACGCGAACTGAAGAAAAGCGGCTTGCCGAGCGTGGAGGCGGGCCTGGTGCGCATATTCGAAGGCCGGCACGAATGGAAATTCCCGGAGCTGCAGGGCAAGCGCGGCACCGACGCCATCCACCTTGCGTTTCGCGACGACTACACCGGCGACCGCGTGCTCGCGTTCGTGGCGGGCCTCGGCAGCATGATGCAGATTGCGTTCAACGACAAAACGGAATTTTTCGTGATCGACGATCTCGATCCGCAGCGGCTTTACAACGCCGCGCGCAATGTCGAAATCGCAGTGTGGAAATTATCCAATGCGCGCATGGTGCCGGGCGACCTATATCTGCTGTCCAACGAGCCCGCGGGGCCGGTGCGCAACCTGAGCTTCGAGCGCGAATTCGGCAAGATCATCGGCAGCCTCGACATCCTGTCGAAAATTATCGCCGACAAGGAAAACCGCACCATCGTCAAAGTGATCCAGACCCTCGCGTCGGCGGTGTTCCTGCCGATCAAGTAAGAACTAATTTCAATAGCACGACACCGACAAGCAACCGCCGATAAACGCAGATTAACGCCGATACAATTCCGGATCTGGAGATAAACCAACGCCGGGTCTTTTCAGACTCATCTGCGTTTATCGGCGGTTCCAAATAGTTTTGAGACCGCTTCTACATCAAGCCGCTTTTACGCTCTCGCGGCAGTTTTTATG
>JAIOOZ010000562.1 GCA_021414185.1 Betaproteobacteria bacterium | reverse complement strand
ATCGCCACCACCAGCAGCGTGCGGTCCGCCACCACGGCCTTCTCCTGCGCCAGCGTCAGCTCCAGCATCAGGGGCTGGGTATCGGCGACGCGGCGGGCGAGGTCGGCAAAGTCCAGGTTGATGATGCGGCAGATGTCGTCGATGCGCGATATCGGCATGTCGCCACCTTTCGAAAACATCCGCTTGACGCTGGACTCGGCCATGGCAAGGCGTTCGGCCACCACGGCATAGGTGACGCCGGCGGCCTTGAGTTCGGTCTTGAGGAGCGCAATCAGATCGGCGGTCGTACTCATGACATTGACAATACCGGCAATAAGTATCCTCAAACGATACTACAAGTCGAGCCAAATGCCACATCGTCGCCTTTGCTTGTACCGAATAGCTGCCTTGCCGATGATGCACCCGTCACCCGACACAACCACCAAGGAGCACATCATGGAAAACACGGTACGCATCGTTCAACGCGACACAGGCGCCTGGCGCGCACAGGTATGGGTTTCCTTCGGCATCGCGGTCCTGGTCTGCGGTATCGGCCTGGCCTGGCTGCCGGGCGGGGACCTCGACCGCGCATTCATGGTCATGGGCTATTTCTTCTGCCTGTCCGCGGCCTTCGTCCTGTCCAAATATGTTCGCGACAACGCCATCGCACCTTCGGATACGCCGATGTGGGCCATGTTGGTCTGGGGCGGCTTCGCCCTGTCCATGGCGCTCACCGGCTGGGGTCTGTGGCGCATGGAAATCAATCCGACCTGGAAGTCCTATCTGCTGGTGAGCTGGCTCTACCTGATCTCCTCGGCCTTCACGCTGGCCAAGACCCTGCGCGACGCCTACGAGGCCGACCGCCTCGAACGCGGACAGGACCCGAGCCTCGCACAGCCGGCAAACGAAGCCGCGTCAACGCAAGCGGCAATGCACGCTACCGCGAGCCACTAAACCTTTCATCCACGATAAGGAGAACCCTCATGAAACACAACACCTCCCGCCGCTGCGCCTTGCGCGCCCTGATCGGCCTCGCTCTCGTTCCCGCCGCAGCCTTGATGTCCACCCCGAGCCGGGCCCATGGCGGTGGATCGGAGGCCAGCGCCGCTTCCAGTATCCTGCTCTCGTTGCCGGTTGCAGTGCTCAGCGTGGCGCCGGTGATGGTCCTCAGCGCGGGCGCCATGCTGACCGTGGTCGCGGTCGAAGTTTCCGCCGCCGGTACGGTATGGGTGCTGCGCCGCGCCTCGGACGGCGCTACCGCCAGCTTGCGCTTCTCGGGCGAAGCCGCCGCCGCGTCGCTGGTGATGGCCGGAACCGCGGTCTCGGTTACGGTCATCGCCGCCGGCTGGCTGCTCTCGGTCGCCGGCGAAGTGCTCTGCCTGGTGCCCAATGCCTTGGGCGAATCGCTGCTCTATAACGAGAGGATACGGTGATGGACATCCTGAACAGCGCGAAGGGGCGCGCGCGCCGCGCTCTGTTTGCCCTGATGGCCGCGGCTGCGATAGTCGGCGCCGGCAGCCCGGCGCTGGCCGGACAGAATTGCGAGCCACGCAAGCCCAGTCTGGAATCGATCCGGCGCGACCTGGCGCTGGCCGCCAGCGTTGCCGAGCAATTGGACGAGATGGCAAGGCGCGACGGCACCAAGGTACTGCTGATCGCGCGCGCCGGGCAGGATCTCGGCCAATACGGCCTGCGCTATTCCCATCTCGGCATCGCCTATCGCGACGACGCGGCGCTCGGTGGCCGCGGCGCCTGGCGCGTGGTACACAAGCTCAATCAGTGCGGCAGCAGTCGCAGCGCGCTCTACCGGCAAGGCCTGGCCGAGTTCTTCGGCGACGGCCTCTACGCCCATGAAGCCGGGGTGGTGGTGCTCAAGCCCGGGATCGCCACGCGCCTGGCGGAGCAGCTGAAAAATGACGTCGTGCTGGCCACGCTGGATGAACCGCGCTACAACATGCTCGCCTACACGTGGTCCGGACCGTACCAGCAAAGCAACCAGTGGGTGATCGAAACCCTGGCGATGCTTGCGGAGCCCTCTGTCACCAGTCGCGCGGCTGCCCGCAACTGGCTGCGTGCCCAGGACTATCGGCCGACGACCTTGCAGATTTCCTCCCTGACGCGCCTGGGTGCCCGGGTGTCGTCGGCCCACATCAGCTTCGACGACCATCCCTTTGGCCGGCGCATGGCCGGGCAGATCGACACCGTCACCGTCGACTCGGTATTCGCCTGGATGGCGCGCTCCGGCCTCGGCGGCGCAACGCTGCGGCTGCGCACGCTCCCGGTCGACCGGCCGCAACGCCCGAATGCGGTCGATACCTGATCCGGATTTCGCGATTCTCGCCGCCCCTCATTCCTGCGACAATATGACATCGCTGTGGAACGTCCAACCGAACCGCCTTAAGGAATCTTCCCGATGAGTACTCAATCCGGCCTGCTGCGTGCCCGCCGCTTCGCCCCGCTGTTCGTCACCCAGTTCCTCGGCGCGCTCAACGACAACGTGCTGAAGAACGCGATGGTCGTGCTGCTGACCTTCCAGGCG
>JAIOOZ010000561.1 GCA_021414185.1 Betaproteobacteria bacterium | reverse complement strand
TAAGCGCGCACGTCGACCAGGCATTCGATGCGCGCGCCCTTCAGCAGCGTGACGAGATCTGCGCTCGGACGGTTGCCGTGACCGATGGTGTATAGGGTGGTCAAATTGCGATGGAACGCCGGGTCTGGATGGATTCGAGTACCGCGCTGGCGAGTTCGATCCCGCGTATGCCGTCTTCCCCCGACGCCAGCACGCCGGGCCCGCCCCTGACCTCGCGGGAGAACGCCTCGATTTCGCGCTCATAGTTAGCAGTCGCCGCAAACCGCTCTTCGACCGCAGCCGGGCCGGTCTTGATGGTCAGCACGTGTTCGGCCTCCCAACGCAGCGCGGAAGTTTCCAGCATCCCTGTCGTGCCCTGCACGCGCAGATCGTTGCCGGCATATGCGATTTCGCGGCTCGCGCGCACCACGACATGGCAATCGGCGCCCAGCATGCCGAGGATGGCAACGGTATCGTCCGCCTTGCCCAGCCGGCGGTCGGGATGCGAGTAGGCCGACAATTCGCGGATTTTCAAACCAGTCAGCCACTCCACCTGGTCAAACAGGTGGACGGCGACGTCGAACAGCACGCCGCCCTGGCGCGCGTCATCGCGCCACGCCCCATGCTGCCGCAGCGGCGCGATGCGCTCGAACGTGACCGCACGCAATTCTCCCAGCGCACCGGAACGAATGATCTCGCGCACGCGGCCGAGGATCTCCTCGAGCCGGATTTGAAACGCGACCCTGAATATGACGCCGGCGGCACGGCAGGCGTCGACCATCTCGCGGCCATGATCTACGGACAATGCCAGCGGCTTCTCGCACAGCACGTGTTTGCCGGCGCGCGCCGCGGCCAGCACCATCCGGTGATGGTCGGCGTTCGGCGTGGCGATGAATATGGCCTCGACGTCGGGTGCGGCGGCGAGATCCTCGACGCTGGAATAACAGTTCTTGATGCCGAACTGCTGCGCGAACGCCCGCGTCTTTTCCGGCGTGCTGCCGGTGCACCCGACCATGCGCGAATGCGCCGAACCCGCGATGGCGGGCGCAATCTGCTGCACGACTACGCCGCCGAGTCCGATTATTCCCCAGCGCACGGCGGATTCATTTTGCGGCAAGACCCGTCTCCTCAATGTTCGCTTCGAGTATAACAAGAAGACCATCACCGACAAGCGGCCCCAAGTGGCACGCCGCGCTTTTCCAGTGCGCGAGAATCGAGTATATTTCGGACACAGGGAGGGTCGCAAAAAATCATGCAAGGCAAATACCGCTGGCCCGAAGGTGTGCGCTGCGTCGTCACGCTGACCGTGGATTTCGACGGCCCGTCGCACGAAACCGGGCGCCAGTTGACGCCACTGGGCGTCAATTCGCACGGACGCTACTCGGGACGGCGCGGCGTCTACCGCTATCTCGACCTGTTTGAAAAGCACGGCATTCCCGGCACTTTCTACGTGCCCGGCTACGACGCCGAATGCTATCCGCAGGTGGTCAAAGACATCCACAACCGCGGTTTTGAAGTCGGCGCCCACGGCTATCTGCACGAAAGCTGGGACGTCGGCGCCGACGAGGAAATGCTGCTCAGGAAATCCGACAAGATCCTGAGCGATCTGCTCGGCACAAAACCGCTCGGCTGGCGCTCGCCGTCGGGCCGCAAGTCGGGACTCACGGTGAAAGTGCTGAAGGACCTCGGTTACATCTACGATTCGAGCGACAAGGACTACGACCTGCCCTACGTGGTACGCGTCGACGGCAAGCCGGTCGAAGGCATGATGGAGCTGCCGAGCAGTGCGTTCAGCCTCGACGATTTCCCGTTCTACAAGTTCAGCATGACGCCGCCTTCCGAAGTGCTCGCGCACTGGCAGCAGGAATTCGACACTCTGTACAACGAGAACGGCTATTTCATGCTGATGGTGCATCCGCGCAGCGGCTGGGGCTCGGGCACGCCGGCGCGGGCGCGCATCATGGAAGACATGATCCGTTACATCAAGGGCCACGCGGGCGTGCGTTTTTTCACCGTCGGCGGGCTCGCCCGCTGGTGTCTCGACAATCGCCAGCATTTCGACTGAGGCCGCCGTGACGACGAAATCGATGTGGCCGCAAGGCAAAACGTGCGCCGTAATGGTGACGGTGAACTTCGATGCCGAAGCCGTCGACCTGCACGAAGCCAAACCCGAAAACCTCTACGGCAAGTACTCGTACGGCCGCTACGGAATGCGCGCCGGCGTTTGGCGGTTGCTGGACGTGCTGCGCGGCCAGAACATCAAGGCCACTTTTTTCGTGCCTGCGCTCGACGCGGAAAACAACCCCGCTGCTGTCGCCGCCATACAAAAGGACGGCCATGAAATCGGCGCGCGCGGCTATGCGTTCGAAGACCACAGCAAGCTCGGCGCACAGGAACACGCAACGCTCGAACGCGCACACAAAGCGCTGACCAAAATCACCGGCACGGCACCGGTCGGCTGGCGCGCACCGTTTGGCCTGCTGACGCGGGACACTTTCGGCCACCTCGCCGATCTCGGCTATCTCTACGACAGCAGCTTCCAGGACGACGATTATCCGTACGTCGTCGATTGCGCGGCGGGCAAACAGCTGGTGGAACTGCCGACCTTCGAAGC
>JAIOOZ010000560.1 GCA_021414185.1 Betaproteobacteria bacterium | reverse complement strand
ATCACCCACGAATTGCAGCAGAAAGGCCTGTCCGACGAGGCCATCGCAGTTGCGCGCGAATCACTGAAGGCGGGCGAAGTCGATACCGCGCGCGATGTCTGGCGCCGGAAATTCCCGGTGCCGCCGGCCAATGCGGGCGAACGCGCGCGCCAGATGCGTTTCCTGCAGGGGCGCGGCTTCAGTCTGGACGTTATCCGCAAAGTCATCAGCGACCGCGACGACGAATAGTCTGCGCGCGCCTCCCCATGCCGCGGGTTTCGTTTAAAATCAGCGTTTTCCGCCTCCCGGTACAGTCATGAACAGCAGTGAAATCCGCCAGCAGTTTCTCGATTACTTTAAAACCAAGGGCCACACCATCGTGGCGTCCAGCCCGCTCGTGCCCGGCAACGATCCGACACTGCTTTTTACCAATTCCGGCATGGTGCAGTTCAAGGACGTGTTTCTCGGCCAGGAGCAGCGCCCATACAAGCGCGCCACCACCTCGCAGCGCTGCGTGCGCGCAGGCGGCAAGCACAATGACCTGGAAAACGTCGGCTATACCGCGCGCCACCACACGTTTTTTGAAATGCTCGGCAATTTTTCGTTCGGCGACTATTTCAAGAAAGACGCGATTCATTACGCGTGGGAATTGCTGACGACGGTCTACAAGCTGCCGAAAGAAAAGCTGTGGGTGACGGTCTACGAGACCGACGACGAAGCGTATAACCTGTGGGCCAACGAGATCCGCGTGCCGCGCGAGCGCATCACGCGCATCGGCGACAAGCCGGGCGGCGGTTCCGACAACTTCTGGCAGATGGGCGAAACCGGCCCCTGCGGCCCGTGCAGCGAGATTTTTTACGACCACGGTCCCGATGTCGCGGGAGGACCGCCCGGCACGCCGGAAGCCGACGGCGACCGCTACATCGAAATCTGGAACCTCGTGTTCATGCAGTTCAACCGCGACGACAACGGCAAGCTGCATCCGCTGCCCAAGCCATCGGTCGATACCGGCATGGGACTGGAACGCATTGCGGCGGTACTGCAACACGTGCATTCGAACTACGAAATCGATCTGTTTCAGGATCTGATCAAGGCGGCGGCGCGCGAAACCAAATGCAAAGACCTCGGCAATAATTCGCTGAAAGTCATCGCCGATCACATACGCGCCTGCGCGTTCCTGGTCGTTGACGGTGTGATTCCCGGCAACGAAGGCCGCGGCTATGTGCTGCGCCGCATCGTGCGCCGCGCGATACGCCATGGTTACAAGCTGGGGCAGAAGCAGCCGTTCTTTTTCAAGCTGGTGCCCGATCTCGTGAAGGCGATGGGCGAGGCCTATCCGGAACTGGTCAAATTGAATGAGCGCGTCGCGCAGGTGCTGAAGCAGGAAGAAGAGCGCTTCGCCGAAACGCTGGAAAACGGCATGGCCGTGCTGGAAAGCGCGTTGCAGTCGGAAGACAAGATGCTGGACGGCGATACCGTGTTCCGTCTTTACGACACGTTTGGCTTTCCGCTTGATCTCACCGCCGATATCGCGCGCGAGCGCAATATCACCGTCGATTTCGCCGGCTTTGAAGCGGCGATGGGCCAGCAGCGCGAGCGCGCGCGCGCGGCATCGAAGTTCGGCACGCAGAGCGCGGTCGAATACAACGGCCAGAAAACCGAGTTTCACGGCTATGACACGCTGACGCTCGCCGGCAAAGTGGTCGCGATCTACAAGGGCGGCAGTGCCGTGCCTGCGATCGAAGCCGGCGACAGCGCGGTGATTGTGCTCGACAAAACGCCGTTTTACGCCGAGTCCGGCGGGCAGGTGGGCGACCGCGGACAATTGGTGGCGAGCCGCGGCACGTTTCACGTCAGCGACACGCAAAAAATTCAATCCGAAGTCTTTGGCCATCATGGCATGCTGCACACCGGCGTGCTTGCGATAGGTGATACGGTAGAAGCCAAGGTCGATACGGCAGCGCGTTCGCGCGCGGCGTATAACCATTCGGCAACGCATCTGATGCACGCCGCGCTGCGCAAGGTGCTCGGCCCGCACGTGCAGCAAAAAGGCTCGCTGGTCGATGCCGATCGCACGCGTTTCGATTACTCGCACAATGAGCCTTTGAACGCGCAGCAGATCCGCGAAATCGAGCAACTGGTCAACCAGGAAATCCGCCGCAACGAGGCGGTCGAAGCGCGCATCATGAAGTATGACGATGCGATCAAGACCGGCGCGATGGCGCTGTTTGGCGAAAAATACGGCGATGAAGTCCGCGTGCTGACGATGGGGGATTTCTCCACCGAGCTTTGCGGCGGCACCCACGTCGGGCGCACCGGCGACATCGGTTTCTTCAAGGTCGTGTCCGAGTCCGGCATCGCCGCCGGCGTGCGCCGCATCGAAGCGGTGACGGCCGAAGGCGCGCTCTCCTGGGTACAGCAGCAGGAAGCAAGCCTGCAGCAGGCGGCCGGCGCGCTCAAGGCGCCGGTGCAGGAAGTGACGCAGAAAATCGGCCAGATCGCAGGGCGATGATGTCGCCGCGCAGGCCGTCGACGTCAAGGGCGCGAAGGTGCTGGCGGCTCTTCTCGATGGCGCCGATTCGAAAGCGTTGCGCGAAGCCATGGATAAGCTGAAAGACAAATTGAAATCCTGCGCAGTCGTGTTGGCGGCCGTCGAAGGCGGCAAAGTTACGCTGATTGCCGGCGTAAGCGCAAACCTCATCGGCAAAGTGAAGGCGGGCGAACTCGTCAATTTCGTCGCCCAGCAGGTCGGCGGCAAAGGCGGCGGGCGGCCGGACATGGCGCAGGCGGGCGGCACTGATCCTTCAAAGCTGCCGCAGGCGCTGGCGTCGGTCAAAAGCTGGGTCGAGCAGAAACTGTAAACGCACTGGTCATTGGCGTACCAAAGAAAACGGCCACCTTGTGTGGCCGTTTTCTTTGGGGGGTATCTGGTAGTGTGCAAAAAGCGCAGCCTATTGCGCCGCAGGCTTTAAAGGCTGTCAGCGTGGACTTTTTGACAGCCGCCATTCGATATTGGAATATTGCGTTTGACTGCGCCATTTGAGAGCGTGGCTGCCCGAAAAATATAAGGGAGGAGATTATTGTGCTGAACCTACATCGAACTCTACGTGCGTTCATCGTCACGCTCATTTACCTCTTGGCTTTCGGGGCAAACGAGCTGTACTTTTCAGGAAATGCTTTTGCACAACCTGATTCTTCTGGCGGAATGGTCGACCTGAATGCAGGGGATTGCAAAATTCGAGTAACGGAAAATGTGGCGAAATCTGCGGTAGAGCGGGGTTTGAGATATGTTTGGAATGGGGCATGTCGTGGTGGTTATGCACATGGCCTAGGAATTTCCCGTTTGTATTATAGTAACGGTCGACTGTTTTCCATATCAAAAATGACAAGAGAGAACGGCGCCGTCGTTCAAGGAAGCAATGAAACTTATTCTTTCTTCGACGGTAATGGCGTATTTACATACGCTAAACCGGGACAAGAACGAACGGAAATTCCTCCCACGCAGGTCGCCGAATGGGCGCGGGAGATCGTAGACGGCAAGCCGAGACCATTCACGCAAACGGCGCAAGCCGTGACGCAGCCGGGCGGCAGCACATTTCAAAATCGGGTGGAGAACAAGCCGGGTCAACCAATAGGAATGGGGGGGAATCCGCCGGGGCAGGGCGGGTCGACTCCAGGCGCACAAACAGGAAGTGGATCGTCGTCTGGCGTAACGACGACCGGTGCGTCCAGTGGCGGCGTCACTAAGGCAAAGGGCGGTGCCCGTTTCGACGGCAGCATGACGACGCCGACAGGCGTGTATTTCCTGACGCAGTTCTACCAGGGTTCTCCGGTGTCGAGCTATGTGCCGCGCTTTGGGCAAAGCGAGGCGGCGGCGCTTGCCACTTATGGTGGCATACAAACCTGGCGGCAAAAGTACGAGGGATTAGGTTGTCCGGCAGGGTCGCGCGTTGGCGGACCCTATTGGGCGGCGCTGCATTTCAATTCGGGACAAACTCCCGGGCGACGCGGGGCGGTATGGGTGTGCGGTGCGACTAGCGAGCGGGCGGCGGCGTTCGCCGCTGTCGATCTCTGCAAGAGCAATTCATGTGCCGATCCCGGCATGTATCTCTTCATCAACGTGGGTAGCGCCGTGACTGGTTTGTACCCGCAATTCGCGTGTGCCGAAGGGCATTACACCCCGGGCGCGAAACCCGGAACCGGCCCCAGAAACGGCAAGGGCTGGCGCGGTCGTGAACGGCCGGGTGGCGGCGGTCTCGAAGAAGACTTCAGTAACCCGCAGGACACGCCACTCTGCAACGAGATCGTGGAGCGCTGGCATTGACGCAAACGCCGTCATGGAGTGAACGATGATTTCGTGCGGCGGTGGAAGCGGTAGTTGGCGATGCTTCTGTCCAGAATCCCGCAACGACAGCGACGCTATGAGAATCTTTTTTTCGAAAAAGTCGACTTCGGCCTGCTTGATCGTACGGTTCGAATCGTTAATCAGACGCGACACGGTTCGTTAGGTTTCGGGTAGAGTAGAAGCGTTAGCGTCCCAGCCATATGTTCCGTCCGGAAATTACACCCGAGGTCATGAATCGGCGCGGCGCCGGCAGTTTGCCGGGCCTGGTCGGGCTCGAGATTACCCGCATCGCGGACGATGGCGTGAGTGGGCGCCTGCTGCTGCGTCCCGATCTGCTTGCCCCCAACGGGTACCTGCATGCGGCGTCGGTGATCGCGCTCGCCGATACGCTGGCTGGTTACGGCACTTTCGCTAATTTGCCGGCAGGCGCGAAGTCGTTCACCACCATCGAATTGAAATCGAATTTTCTCGGCACCGCGCGCGATGGCGTCATCACCGGCGTTGCGACCCCGGCTCACCTCGGACGCACGACCCAGGTGTGGGACGCCGTCGTGACCGACGAGGCGGGGCGCAAGATCGCGCTCTTCCGCTGCACCCAGCTGATTCTTTACGACAAGAAGTAGCTGTTCCTAGAACGGCAGCATGGCGTCCGGTTTGGCGGCGAGCAACACGCGCCGGAAATCTTCCTGTATCCGTTTCAATGCCGCCGCGTCGTCGGCTTCGAAGCGCAGCACGATAACCGGCGTCGTGTTGGAAGATCGCGCGAGGCCGAAGCCGTCCGCATACTCCACCCGCAAGCCATCGATGGTAATGATCTCGCGTGGATGGTCGAATTCCGCGGTTTTCTGCAGTTGCGCGATCAGCGCGTAGTTTTCGCCTTCTTCAAGCTTGATCTGCAGTTCCGGCGTGCTGACTGCGTTGGGCAGCGCGTGCAATACAGTGCTCGGGTCGGCCGCGCGGCTGACGATTTCCAATAGCCGCGCGCCTGCGTACATGCCGTCGTCAAAACCGTACCAGCGTTCCTTGAAAAACGTGTGGCCGCTCATCTCGCCGCCGAGCAGTGCGCCGGTT
>JAIOOZ010000118.1 GCA_021414185.1 Betaproteobacteria bacterium | reverse complement strand
AAATGCTTGGTGGAGCCGCAGCGTATCGAGGTGACCTGGTTGAAGTCTTTGCGCGCGACCTGTTCATGATGTCTATTCATTTTGGTCAGGCGTATGACGATCACATGATGTTCTACGGCCGTGCGCAGTATGGGTTAAGCGCACATCCGCTGATCTTCGAGCGCCTGTCGGGCCAGGGCGCCGAGCCGGCCGGCGGCACCGCCGAACAGTTCGGCGCGTTCATCCGCACCGAAATCGATAAATGGTCGAAGCTGGTGGCCGCCGCCAAAATGAAAGCCGATTAATGCAAAAACCGCATTTGCCACAGAGAACACAGAGGACACAGAGGACACTGAGAAATCCAAAGCTACCAAAAAGCGCTTGTATGTTTCTGGTTTGTCTTTCCTCTGTGTCCTCTGTGTCCTATGTGACCTCTGTGGCTTGCGTTTGACTTACTTAGTTAGGCAGTCGGTAACTGCAACACATAGCGCGCGAGTATATTGCGCTGGACCTCGCTGCTGCCGCCGTAGATGGTGCCGGGCCGCGCGTAGTAGAAACTGGTAAGAATGTCCGCCTCGACGCCGTCGATGTCGCGCATGCCCTGGAGCGCGCCGTCTTCGGCACCCGCTTCCAATAACATATCGGTGATGCGCTGCCAGGTCTCGGTCGTCCAGATCTTGAGCATCGAGATGTCTTCGCCGAGCGGCTCGCCGCGTTTCACCTGCTCGACAAAGCGTCCGAACAGTGAACCCAGGTCCTGGATGTCGAGTGCCAGCACGTTATAGCGGTCGGCGAATCCACTGTCGGCGAACAATCCCTTCGCGCGCGCGATCAGTTCGAGCCGGCGCAGCGCGTAGGCCGGCCGGCGCGGGCTGCCGATGGTGAGCCGCTCGTACGACAGCAGCGCCTTCGCTATCGTCCACCCCTCGTTGAGCCGGCCGACGAGGTTCGCATACGGCACGCGCACGTTGTCGAAAAAAACTTCGCAGAATTCCTCGTGCCCCGCAATATTGCGGATCGGCCGCACGGTGATGCCGGGCGTTTTCACGTCGGCGAGCACGAGGCTGATGCCGAGCTGTTTTTTCTTCGCCGTCTTGTCGGTGCGCACCAGCATGTAGATATGCGTCGCGTCGTGCGCGAGTGAAGTCCAGATCTTCTGCCCGTTGATGACGAGATCGCCGCCGTCGATCACCGCGGAAGTCTGCAGGCTGGCGAGATCGGAACCCGCGTTGGGCTCGGAATAGCCCTGGCACCAGATATATTCGCCCGACAACGACCGCGGCAGATAGTGTTCCTTCTGCTCCTGCGTGCCGTAACGCATGAGGATGGGCCCGACCTGGGTAATGCCCTGCTCCGGCGCGCGAGCGACTCCGTGGCGCTCCATTTCCTCCATGTAAATCAGCATTTTCGCGGCGCCCAGTTCCATGCCGCCCCACTCGCGCGGCCAGCCCGGCGCGACCCATCCCTTCGCGTAAAGCGTGTCCCACCACGGTTTCATTTCGGCCCAGCGCGCGCGACGCAACAGGTAACGCAGATGCGGCGGATATTCGGCCGCAAAAAATGCATCGACTTCACGTCGAAACACTTCGTCGCTCATCGCGTTGTAATCGGGCATCGCATTCATGTTTTGGGCATCCTCCGCGGCCAGGGTCTGGCAGCGGTTCGATTCTATAGCGCGGTCCGTCCGCTGACAATTTGCGTCCGTCCTGCCGCATGCCGCGCGCGCAGGCGTGTAAAATAGCGACTAAATAATACTAGAGCCTGCCGCCGCGCGATTTACGGCAGGCCACGCCTGACAACGCAATCCCCTCATTCCGCGTGCACTTTTATGCAGAAAGCCCCGCATGAGCATAACCGTCACTAAGAACAACGGCATCGCCACCGTGCTGCTCGATCGCGCCGACAAGCTGAACGCGCTGTCGGGCGAGATGTACCACGATCTGGCAGATGCATTTCTCTCGCTCGCAAACGATGACGAAGCACGCTGCGTCGTCGTCACCGGCGCCGGCCGCGCGTTCTGCGCCGGGGGCGACGTCGGCAGCATGGGCGACTTCGACGTGGTGTCCGGCCGCAAACGCTCGCAGGGCCATCACCAGATGATCAAGGCCCTGCACAATCTCGAAAAACCGGTGATCGCATCGGTGCGCGGCCCCGCCGCCGGCATAGGCGCCAGCATCGCACTCGCGTGCGATCTCATCATCGCGTCGGAAACCGCCTACCTGCTGATGGCGTTCAAGAACGTCGGCATCCCGCCCGACGGCGGCGCGATTTTCCTGCTCACGCAGCACCTGGGCATCGCGCGCGCCAAGGAACTCGTCTACACCGCGCGCAAACTGCCCGCCGCCGAAGCGAAGGAAATGGGCCTCGTCGTGAAAGTCGTGCCCGACGGCGAGCTCGAAGCGGCAACGCAGGCGCTGGCCGCCGAAATCGCCTCATCCGCGACGTACGCGCTACGGCTCGCCAAGAAAATGTTTCAGTCTATGTACACGCCTACGCTCGAAACGCTGCTCGAACTCGAAAACACCGCGGTCTGCGGCGCGCGCCTCACGCACGACCACAAGGAAGGCATCGCGGCATTCAAGGAAAAGCGCAAAGCAAAATTCGAAGGCCGCTAGAAGCTGTCTCAAAAAGCAGTTTGGAACCGCCGATGAACGCGGATGAACGCAGATAAGCTCGAGAGATTTAACCTTGATTCGGGGAAAAGTCTGGATTTATATCGGCGTCAATCGGCGTTTATCGGCGGTTGCTCGTCGGGGTAGTATTTTTGCGATGAGTTCTAGTAATTCAGCGGCATGCAACACCCGTTTAATCCAGGAGAAGTCATGTTTTTGAAATCCGCCGCAAAGCCCCGTCAAACGCTGCTCATGCTCACCATGTGTGCAGTTTCGCTGGTCTATGGCGCTGCTGGCGCTCGGGCACAAACAGCAGAAGTCTATCCGAGCAAGCCGATACGTCTGATCGTACCGTTCCCTCCCGGCGGCAGCAACGACATCATAGGCCGTTACCTCGCCAACCACCTCACCGAGCGTTTCGGCAAGCAGGTCGTCATCGACAACCGCGGCGGCGCCGGCGGATTGATCGGTACCGAGACTGCCGCCAATTCGCTCGCCGACGGGCACACGCTGCTGTTGATATCCGTCGCTTATACGATGAACGCCGCGATTTACAAATTGCCGTACGATTCCGTCAAATCTTTTGCGCGCGTCGCCCAGCTCGGCACCGGACCGGCAGCCATCGCCATGTATCCGGGATTGCAGGTGAAATCGGTGAAGGAATTCATCGCGCTGGCAAAAGCGAAGCCGAATACGCTGGTCTATGCCACCGCCGGCATCGGCAGCTTCCAGCACTTCGCGAGTGAGCTGTTCCGCACCATGGCCGGCGTGGAGATGGTGCACGTACCTTACAAGGGCGGCGGCCCCGCGATGATAGACACCATCGCCGGACAGGCGCATATCTCGCTCGGTTCGCTGATCCAGTTCCTGCCGCACTTTCGCACCGGCAAGTTGAAGCCGCTCGGCACCGGCGGCGCCAAGCGCACCACGGTGCTGCCTGACGTGCCCGCAATCGCCGAAGACCTGCCCGGCTACGAGGCGAACAACTGGTGGGGCATACTCGCGCCCGCCGCCACGCCGCCCGCTATCGTCAAGAAGCTGAATGTCGAAATCAACCGCGTCATGCAGCTGCCGGAAACGCAAAAGCGTTTTGCCTCCGAAGGCGCCGACCCGGTCACCGGCACGCCCGACGATTTCAGCAAGCTGATTTCGACCGAGATAGTGAAATGGGCGAAGGTCGCTAAATCCGCGAATATCAAGGCGGAATGACATGGCTGCACGGCAAATCGGGCTCCGTCAATTCATTGGCTGCGCGCTGCTACTTGCCGCGTGCACGAGTTTTTCCGCCGCGGGCGCCGATTTTCCGGTGCGTCCCGTGCGTTTTATCGTCACGTTTCCGCCCGGCGCGCTGAACGACACGATCGCGCGCACGCTGGCGCAGCCGCTGGCGGGCATCTGGGGCCAGCAAGTCATCATCGACAACCGCCCGGGCGGCGGCACGCTGATCGGCACCGAACTCGGCGC
>JAIOOZ010000556.1 GCA_021414185.1 Betaproteobacteria bacterium | reverse complement strand
ACGGCATCCACGCCGACTTTGAGTTCGAGTCCACTCGCCAGCAGCAGCCACTCCCAGTTGCAATGATGCGAAGCGAGCAGCACAACCGGCCGCGCGGATTCGAGATAAGGCGCCAGGACTTCAAGGTTTCGTATGCGCATGCGGCTGCGCACTTGTTCCGGTGCCATGACAGCGCCTTTGGTCACTTCGGCAACCATGTCGAAGGCATTGCGATAGGACTGGCGCGAGATGCGTTCGATTTCTTGCGCGGATTTGTCCGGGAACGAGCGCTCCAGATTCAACCGTGTGAGCGCCCGTCGAAACCGCCAGACGTGGTAAACCAGCAGATAGAGGACGTCCGTAAGCGCGTACAATAAGCGCAAAGGCAGGCGTGACAGCAATTTCAGCAATAACATGCAGGCAAGCTCAGGTTCAACTACGCAGATACATCATGGAAACGTGCGCTAGCGTAAGGGAGTGCCCGGCAACAGGCAAGTCTGACGGCGGGCATGCTGTCGCGTTGGCGCAAATTCCATGGCAGATTACGCTCGCCGATCCGGCCATCGAAGTCTGGCTGGCGCCGCTGGATATCCCGGATCATCACCTGCAGCAGTGCGTTGAATTGTTGTCGCCCGACGAAAAGACGCGCGCAGAACGCATGTATTTCGAACGCGACCGGCGGCGCTCTGCCGTTGCCCGGGCGATGCTGCGAATACTGCTGGCGAGGCACGTCGGTCTGAACCCAGCGGAACTCAAGTTCAACCTTGAGCCACATGGCAAGCCTTATATCGCCGCGGCACCGGGGCCATTGCATTTCAACATTTCGCACTCCGCAGAACGTGCGATTTACGCAATTTCGCGAAATTGCGAGTTAGGTGTCGATATCGAATACACAGCCCGCACTATCACTCATGAAGGCATCGCGGAGCGCTTTTTTTCTGCCCGCGAGAACACGGAACTTCAGTGTCTCGCACCGGTGGACCGCAAACGCGCATTCTTCGCGTGCTGGACACGCAAAGAAGCGGTCGTCAAAGCGACTGGTGACGGCCTGCGCGTGCCTCTGGACCAGATTGAAGTCACGGTCAGTCCTGATGACCTGCCACGCCTGATAAGCATTCCTGGCGGGCGAACCGCCGACTGGACCTTGCATACCGTGAATGCCGGCAGCGACTATGTCGCGACTGTCGCCGCACACCTCGAAGGCCAATTACGGGATGCGCCCTAACCCGCGGCTGCAATAACACGCGTAATCGCGCGCGAATTACCAAAACACGGCACGTAGACGGAATGCGTGCCGGGCCCGCCGGCAACCATGATGCAGATGTCGTCCGGCTTGTGCGCAATCGTAAGTATCGTGTCGGGCCCTATTTCGCCCAGTTCCTCGGTGCGCGAGCTCTTCACTCGCAGCAAGTCCTTGGCAGCCATATGGCTGGCCGGCATCTTGGTCAATTCCCACAGCCGCGCCTTCACATCGGCCTTGCTCAAGCCGGCGCGCTTGAGAATGTCCGCGTGCTCCGGCGCGATCATCAGCCACGGTTCGCCACCGTGGCAGTATTCGTTGCTGGCTGGATGCACCATGGTTTCGGCGATCACCCGCAACAAATCGACCGCGTCCTTGGCATGCGTGTTCATGTTCATCGTGCCTTCGGCACCCACCACCGTTACAGTGCTCTGATCGCGCGACATGCCGCGTTCCACATGCAAAGGCTCCCAGGGGCTCTCTACTTCGTTCTCCGCGCAGCAAAACGTGTACTTGCCGGGTTGCCCCTGGGTCGCACGGTCCATCTCACCAGGCAGCGCACCGCCAATATTGCGCAATATGAGTCGCAGCGCGCGTCCGAGCGTCGCATTGGCCCATGTACCCTCACCGATGCAATTGAACGTGGCGTTGACCTCCAGTTCCTGCGCCAGCGGGCCGTTGACGATCACCCAGACCGCTACCGGATTGGTCGTCGCCTGTATGCCTTGCAAATTGAACTCTGGATCCGCCACTGCTTCCACCGCGGCGATCAGCGCCGGCATGTACTCAGGATCGCAGCCCGCCAGCACGGCGTTAATGGCTATACGCTCGACGGTCGCGGCACCGAACGCCGGCGCTATGCGGGCCACTATTTCTTCACGCGCGCGCCGGGCGTGCCGCAACATGCGCTCGACACGCTCGACTGTTGGCGGCACGATGGGCAAACCATCGCTCCAGCGCCGTTCGCGGTACAGCTTGTTGATGGCGTCGAAATCGTCGGCGCATTCGACCAGCGCGGCGCGCTCCGCCGTTTGCACTGCTTTAGCGCTCATTTCGCCGTTCCCTCGCTCAACAGACGCGCCACTTCGGTTGCGCATTTGTCCGCCATGGCGCGCACTTCATCGCGCGTGCGGATGCCAAACGGATGCTGGATCACGGCTATCGGCAGCTTCGCATAGCCGAGTGCGGACGCCTGCGCGCGGCCCAGCGTGATAAACGCGGTCGAGCAGATGGTCAATGCGGCACGGCCGCGCTTCGCCATCTCTACACTGTCGTGGATACTCCACGACGTGCAAGACCCTCAATCGCCCGACCCGGTGATCACCAGGTCGCACTGTTCGGCGAATTCTTTTATCACCTCGTCCGGCGCAGGCACCGATGCCGAGCGTTTCTGGCGTTTCAGCACGCGGCTGACGCCATGCTTGCTCATCAGCAGTTCCGCGATGTCATCCACCAGGTGATTGAAATTGGGTTTGGCATTGTCGATAAAGCCGACGACTTTGCCGGCAAGCCCCGCCAGAACCTGTTGCGCCGGCACGTCGCGTTCCAGTCGCGGCGCCGTCGGGTCGTAAAGCAGTACCGTTCCAGTCATGCGATTCTCCAAATGAACTATTTATTGCAATTGGCCGCGCGGCTACTCGGAACGAATATTCGCGCGAGCTATCAACTTGGTCCAGCGGTCTATCTCCGTGCGCAAATACGCGTCGAACTCCTGCGGACTGCTGCCTATCGGTTCTGCTCCCTGCGCCAGCAATTGCTCGGCCATGCCGGGCGCTTTGATGACTTTCACCGTCTCATCATGCAAACGGCTGATGATAGCGCGCGGTGTGCGTGCAGGCGCCAGCAACGCGTACCACAGGCTCGTTTCGTATCCTGGATAGCCGGCCTCCGCAACCGTCGGAATTTCCGGCGTGGCGCGCGAACGCGCACTGCCGGTCATCGCCAGTGCGCGCAGCTTGCCGGATTTAACGTGCGGCATCGCCGGCAACGGACTGGTGCACATGATTTGCACCTGCCCGGCGATCACATCGATCAGTGCAGGGCCGGCGCCTTTGTACGGCACGTGCGTCAGGCTGATACCCGCCATCCAGCTCAGGAGTTCGACCGCGAGATGGCCGCCGGTACCAGGCCCTGAGGACGCATAAGCGATACGCCCGGGCTGCGCTTTGGCGGCAGCGACCAGTTCCTTGATATTACTTATTCCCAGCGACTGATTGGCGACAAATACCAGCGGCGAACTGGTGACCAGCGAAATCGAAGCAAAATCTTTGACCGTGTCGTATGGCAGCTTTTTCTGCAGCCCGGGATTGATGCTGTGGGTGGCACTGGCCAGGAACAGCGTGTAGCCGTCTGCCGGCGCCTTGGCAGCGATTTCGGTGGCGATCAGTTGCGCGCCGCCGCCACGGTTGTCGACTACTATCTGCTGGCCGAGATTTTCGCCGAGGCGCGAGCTAAGCAGACGCCCCACGATGTCGCCCGCGCCGCCGGGTGGATAAGGCACGATCAAACGCACTGAGTGCCGGGGATAAGTATCGGCCGCAGCGGCTACGCCGAACATTGCCAGCAGCACGCACGGCGCTGCTGCCATCAAAATTCTGAACTGCAATTTCCACCTCCGCGGATACGGCATGAAAACGACATTGCCCTCATGCCGATTTCTGATTATAGCGATTTGCCCGACGGCGACAGGCACGGTGGCCAGTAATACGTACCGCTTCGGAACATCGAAATCTCCTGACGCCTGCCTATTCGATGCGGATACCGGCATCCGCGTACAGCTTGCGGTATTTCTGGATGTCCGTGCGAATCAGGCGGCCGAGCGCTTCGGGCGTGGAACCCACGAGTTCGTTGGCGCCTTCATCGACCAGCTTGTGGCGCACGTCCGGCATGGCAAGCACTTTGACGACGTCGGAATGTATCCTGCCGATGATCGCTTTATCGGTTCCGGCGGGCACTACGATGGCCTGCCACGCTGTGAATTCGTATCCGCGCAAGGCGGCCTCCGCTATCGTCGGCACGTCTGGCAACGACGGCGAGCGCCGCGGCAGAGTCACGCCGAGCGCGCGCAGCCGCCCAGCCTTGAGCAACGGAATCGACGTGATCAGGGTGTCGAACATCACCGGCACGTCGCCCGACAACAATGCCGTCAACGCCGGTGCGCTGCCCTTGTAGGGGATGGCGTTCATTTTCACGCCTGATGCCAGGCGAAACGACTCTCCCGCAAGATGGTTAGAGCCGCCATTGCCGGATGTTCCATAGGCGAGCTGCGCAGGGCGTGCGCGGGCGAGCGCAATCAATTCGTTGACGTTTTTGACTGGCAGCGCCGGGTGCACCACCAGCACGTAACCGTACACCGTCATCTGGGTGATGGGATCGAAATCCTTTTCCGGATCATACGCGAGCTTGGAATAAGACACGGGGTTGATCACCAGGCTGCCCTGCACTCCCAGCAGCCAGGTGTAGCCATCCGGTTTGGCCTTGGCGACAAGGTCAGTGCCGATGATGGTGTTGGCACCCGGACGGTTGTCGATGATGATCTGCTGTCCCCACATTTCCGACAGCTTGGCGGCAACCGTCCGCGCCACGATGTCGCCGGCGCCGGCGGGCGCCAGCGGCACCACCAGGCGTATCGCGCGGTTGGGATAGTTCTGGGCAGACGCTGCGACAACCCACGTCATCGCCAACATCAGGCAGACCTGTCCGGCCAATCTCACCCCCATGTGAAGAATTCCGCCGGGCTTTTGAGTTTGTCGAATTCCCACACTTGGGAAAGGATGCGTGCGCAACGCGCATCCCCGATGATGGGCTCGCAGTTCGCGCGGAACTTGGACTCGAGATCGGCGTCGGTCATCGGGTTCTTGACCTCGCCTTTCGGTTCCAGCACGCGCTTCTCCAGCAACGTGCCGTCGCGCAATTTGATCTTCGCCGAGCCC
>JAIOOZ010000555.1 GCA_021414185.1 Betaproteobacteria bacterium | reverse complement strand
ATAGCCGATACCGGCGGCGCATACGCCGGCCGCCGCGACCAGCCTGACCGCGCTGATGGTGACGGCGGCGCGCGGCGCGCGCAAGTGCCGGGCAAAGCCGGTTTCCAGCGCGAAGAGCGCCAACAGCACGAGCCAGGCCGCTGCGTCCAAACCTTTGCTGAGCGTGCCCGCGTACAGGTAATACGCGGTGTTGCAGGCGAGCAGCGCGAATACCGCGATCCTGAATCCGCCGTACCACGGCGAGGCTGGGTCGGCTGCAGTCACGGTAATGATGCGCGCGCGGCTGCCGCGCTAGGCGGCCGTCGCGTGCTGGTGCGGCGTCGCCACGCCGTACCACTGGGGCAGCAGAGACCCGGCGAGCATGCCGACGACGCTCGCGAGCCAGCCGGCGAACTGCGGCGGCAGGAAAGGTTCGGCCGGCAGCATCTGTTGCGCGATCAGGATTTCGCAGACTATCCATACGCCGAGTCCGCAGGCGATGGCGCAGGCGGCGCCCTGCGTCGTGGCGCGCTTCCAGTAAAGGCCGAATGCGAGCGGTGTGAAGGCCGCCACCAGCGTCACTTTGTAGGCGCTCTCGACCATGCCGTAGATGGTCGCGCCTGACCCCATCGCGAACGCCAGCACCGCCAGTGCGAACAGGAACACGATGAAACGCAACAGGCGCAGAAACTGCCAGTCGGCAAGCTTGGGCAGAAAGGGCTTGAGCACGTTCTCGGCGAAAGTCACGGACGGCGCGAGCAAGGTCGCGGCCGAGCAGCTCATGATTGCCGCCAGCAGCGCACCGAAGAAAATCACCTGCGCGAACAATGGCGTATGCGCCAGGATCAGGTTGGGAAGTATGTATTGCGAATCATTGCCGATATTCTTGGCCACCATTGCCGGATCGATCAGCTGCGCGGAATAAGCGAGGAACATCGGGATGAACGCAAAGCAGAAGTAGAGGCAGCCGCCGAGCACGGAACCCAGGCCGGCGGTTTTTTCGTCCTTGGCGGCAGATACGCGCTGAAACACGTCCTGCTGCGGGATCGAGCCGAAGCCCATGGTTATCCACGCCGCGACAAACGCGATGATGTCGCGCGCGGTGAACGCCGGGAGCAACTCGAGCTTGCCGGCATTTGCGGCGTGCGTAACGACGGCCCCGGCGCCGCCCGCAATGCCGCTCACCACGGTTGCGATATAGACCATGCCGGCCAGTATCACGCCCATCTGGAACAAGTCGGTGAAAGCGACCGAGACCATGCCGCCGGCAAGCGTATACACGAGCACGATAGCGGTGCCGATTACCATGCCCTGCCACGGCGCGATGGCGCCGTTGGTGAGCACCGAGAACACGAGCCCGAGTGCTGTGATCTGCGCCGACACCCAGCCCAGGTACGAAATCACGATACAGATGGACGTCGCGAGCTCGACCCCACGGTTATAGCGTGCGCGATAGTAGTCGCCGATAGTCAGCAGGTTCATGCGATAAAGCGGCCGCGCGAAAAACAGTCCGACCAGGATCAGGCACATGCTGGAGCCGAATGGATCGGCAACCACGCCCTTGAAGCCTTCGTTCAGAAACTTGGCCGGGATGCCGAGCACGGTTTCCGAGCCGAACCAGGTGGCGAACACCGTCGCGATGATGAAAGGCAGCGGCAGGTGATGGCCGGCGACTACGAAATCGGCGGTGTTCTTGACGCGCCGCGAAGCATACAGGCCGATGGCGACCGAGACGGCAATGTAGAGGACTACAAACCAGATCAGCATGTCAGCGGCGTGCGGGCGGCGTTACACGTGGCGTGGGAGATGGCGCATTATACGATGCGCGATTACCGTGTCGAGCAGCCGGCCGGCCCGCGCCTCAGAGCACCAGGCAGAGCAGCAACCCCGCAATCGCGGTGAGGGAGACCGCAATTATCGCCAGCAGCATATTCTGCTGCCGGTTTTCCTCGACCAGGTCACGCAGCTCCTGCTGCAGGCGTTCGGCGCGCTCATTGCCCAGAAACCGCTCGACGAGGCGCGGCAGTTGCGGCAGCAGCGTGCTCCAGTAGGGAGCTTCGGTGCGGATTTGCTCCAAGAGACCGCGCCAGCCGATTTGTTTCGACATCCAGCGCTCGAGGTACGGTTTGGCGGTCACCCAGAGGTCGAGTTCGGGATCGAGTTCGCGCCCCAGCCCCTCGATGTTGAGCAGCGTTTTTTGCAGCAGGACGAGCTGCGGCTGCACCTGCATGTTGAAACGGCGCGCGGTCTGGAAGAGGCGCAGGAGCACGCGACCGAACGAGATGTCCTTCAGCGGCCTGGAGAAAATCGGTTCGCACACCGCGCGGATAGCAGTTTCAAAATCGTCGATGCGGGTGTCTTTGGGCACCCAGCCGGATTCGACGTGCACCTCGGCGACGCGCCGGTAGTCGCGCCGGAAAAACGCCAGGAAATTCTGCGCGAGATAATGTTTGTCGAGTGCAGTCAGCGTGCCCATGATGCCGAAGTCGAGCGCCACGTAGTGGCCGCTTGGCGCCACCAGGATGTTGCCCGGGTGCATGTCCGCGTGAAAAAAACCGTCGCGAAACACCTGCGTGAAAAAAATCTCGACCCCGGCGCGCGACAGCTGCTTGAGGTCCAGGCCCTGCGCGCGCAGGCTCGCGATGTGCGA
>JAIOOZ010000554.1 GCA_021414185.1 Betaproteobacteria bacterium | reverse complement strand
TATTTCGCGTATGGCCTGTCGTTGCTGTTGATCGCGCCCGCGCTGAATTTCCTGCTCGGCGGCAGGCTCAAGCCTTACCGCGGCTCGGCGATTTCGCTCACCGCCCTGCGCTGGTACGTGCATTGCACGATGACGCTGGTGGTGCGCTATTCGTTTCTCGAATTCGTCACGCCTTCGCCATTCGCATTGCTCTATTACCGCCTGATGGGCATGAAGATCGGGCGCAACGTCACGATCAACTCCACGGCTATCGCAGATCCATCGCTGATCGAACTGGCAGACGGCGCGACGATCGGCGGGTCGGCAAGCGTGCTCGCACATTACGCCCAGGGCGGTTACCTGGTAGTAGCGCCGGTAAAGATCGGCGCCGGGGCAACCATTGGATTGCGCGCGGTTATCATGGGCGGCGTTGAGGTCGGCGCGAAGGCCAAGGTGCTCGCGAGTTCTTTCGTTCTGCCCAATACCAAGATTCCCGCTGGCGAAACCTGGGCCGGCATTCCGGCGCAGCGTATCGAGCTGGAACGTGGCAAGGCAGGGCCCGACGGCGCCAGCGCGACGTAGGAGGAGCGGTGCCGGACCTTCCACCGCTGGAGACTGTCGCGCTGCGGGTGCTGGCGATCGGCGCTGGCATGGTCGTCTGGTTTGTCACGCAGCGCATGATAGGCGCACGCAATCTCGCCGCTGGCGCACTTTACGATCACCTGCATGTGGTGACCGCAGGCGCGAACGCGTGGCTAAACCACCATACGCGGACCGCCAACGCCATCCTGATCGCGAGTTCGTTGTGCGTCGACGCGGTCACGCTCTTTGTTCTCGTAAGTGCGGTGATCGGACCATCCTTCACGCCATTCTGGGGGTTGCTGGGACTCTTCATGCTGCGACAGATCAGCCAGGCGACGGTCGCGCTGCCGCCACCGCCCGGCATCATCTGGCGCGATCCCGGGGCGCCGTCATTGTTCGTCACGTACAGCGTGGGCAACGATTTTTTCTTCTCCGGCCACACGGCGCTGGCCGTGTACGGCGCGATACAACTCCTTCGGGTCGCGTACCGCGCAAGAATTCGCGCAGGCTTTATTATGATTGCTCCGTGCGCTGACCTGTGCACCGCACGACGGTCGCGGGCGACCAACCGTACTGATTCGGCGCGACGGCTACTCCAGGCGTATGTTTGCCGCCTTGATGGTCTTGGCCCAGCGCGCGGATTCTTCGGCCATGTAGCGGCGCAGTTCGTCGGGCGTGCTGGGTGAGGGATCGGCGCCCTGGCTTGCGAAGTACTCATTCAAATCCGGTGCGGCGAGGGATTTGACGATCTGTGCATTGAGCAGCGCGACGATAGTCCGCGGCGTGCCCGCCGGAGCGAAGATGCCGTACCAGGTTGTATATTCATAACCGGGCACGCCGGCTTCGGCGATGGTCGGAAGGTCCGGCAGCGACGGCGACCGCTTTGCGCCGCCGACACCCAGCGCGTTCAGACGGCCCGCTTTGATATGCGGCAGCACGGACGGCACGCTGCTGAACGCCATGTGTATCTGCCCCCCGATCAGATCGACGATCGCCGGGCCGCCGCCTTTATACGGCACATGGACGATGTTTACGCCCGCCAGCCCTTTAAGCATTTCCGTGCCGAGATGATTGGGTGTGCCGACGCCGCTCGATCCCGCGCTCAGGTAGCCGGGCCTTGCTTTTGCGAGCGCAATCAGTTCGCGAACATTTTTTGCCGGCAGCTGCGGGTTGATCACCAGCAGCTGCGGCACGATCACGACCATGCTGACCGGCGCGAAATCCCTGACCGGGTCGTAGGTCAGCTTGCTCGACAGCAGCGGATTGGTCACCATGCCCGCCGAGGTGCCGAGCATGATGGTGTAACCGTCGGCGGCCGACTGCCTGGTGATCATCGTGCCCATGATGCCGCCGGCGCCGCCGCGGTTGTCCACGACGACAAGCTGGCCGATCAATGGGCCGAGCTTCTGCGCGAGTGCGCGGCCGACGAGGTCGGTATTGCCGCCTGGCGGATAGGTGATGACCATGCGGATCGGTTTGAGCGGATAGGACTCGGCCGCAACGCCGGATGCGCACAGTGTTGCCGCCGCCACGAACAAATGCAATGAACGCGTGAACATGTGCCGAGTATAAACGATGCCGTACGGCGTCATCGCGCCACGCGCGGATCTTCCGGATAAAATTCGAGCATCAGAAATCCTTCGAGTTCGCCGGTGTCCCTGGCGCGCGCGGAGAGCCAGATGCTGCGGCCCAGACGCTGCGATTCCCAAAGGAAATCCTGCTGCTCGTACTCGCGGATGATGGCTATCATTTTGCGCACCACTGCGATGCGGGTATCGGGATTGTTGCCTTTCTTGACCTCGATCAACTGCTTGGTATTGCGGCGGATCTCCTTGTTCCAGCCGAAGAACAGGAATTCCGCATCGAGGGTGCCGGTGCGCGTGATCTGGAACAGGCCGCCGCCCTGGCTCGGGTCGTAGCCGAAGGTCTGCTTGCGCTGGGTGGCGAGATTGGCGGCGGCAATGCGGTTGGCGCGCGCCTTGTCGTCTTCGGGCGTTGGTGCGCCGGCGACGCTGAATGGCGCTGCGGCGGGCGCTTCCCCGCGGGCACGGCGACGTGCCTCCAGATCGGCAGCGAAGTCGCCGCTGGAGACGGGCGGACGCGGCGGCGCCGGCGGCGTCACCGCGGGTACGGGCGGCGGCGCCGGCACAGTCGATGGCGCGGGAGTGGCGCCCGGTGTTTTTAGCGCGATGACAGGTGCCGCTGGCCGTGGAGGCGGAGGAGGTGGTGGTGGCGGTGGAGATCGCGGGCGAGGCGGCGGTACCGGCCGCGATTCGGACTCGGGCGCAGGCACGGGCGCACGGAAGGGCGGCGCAAGCTGCACCACCAAAGACCCGCGCGATTCGCCGATTTTGGAATCCTCGGGCGACGGGAAGTGCAGCTTCGGCAGCCATTTCCACATAATGGCGACGTGCAGCAGCACCGACAGCGCAACCGCGATCCAGATCGTGGGTACCGTGACGCCGTCGCGCCGGTTGGGTTGAAGCCAGTCTGTCATCGCGTGGTCAAAGTGGGAAAAGCCATCGGCGCACTGCCGCGGGACGCAGCCGCGCCGACTGGGCTTCGTGCGCAATCGGGGAGGTCGACTTCAGACAGCTTGCAGGCATGGAACGTTCCGGCGCGGCTTTGCACGCAGTCGCCGGCCAATGGAACTGCCGGAGCGTGAAATTTTACGCCAACGCGGACGATGCCGCTGAACGGAATGACTGCGCCCGCCGCCGGAGTTGATTTGCCGGGCGGCGCAGCGGCTATTTTGCGGCCTGGCCTTCGAGCAGAAGCTTCACGACTTGCGGCGTGATGTCGCGCGCCCGTTCATCGAGCTGCTGGTCGGTGAGGTTCGCAATCGGGTGCGGCATGGCGAGGAACTTGAATTCCTTGAGTCCCCACGAGCGCGCCATCGCCTGGCCGGTGCGCATGAACACGTCGGTGATGATGGACGCGGAGGGCACGCCCTGCTGTTCGAAAACTATGCTGTCGAGCACACTGCCCGAGCTGCATGACCCTCAATCACCGACGCCGGCGACGACGACGTCGCAGGCGGCTTTGAATTCTTTCACGATTTCGTCCGACGGCGGGATGCCCGCGCTTTTCTTGCGCCGCATCACGTGCGTTTTCACGCCGTAGTCGCTTTCAAGCAATCCTGCAATCCGCATCAGCAGCTGGTCCGAATTGTGTTTCGAGTTGTCAACGAGGCCGACGCGCAGGCCGGCGAGCGACTTCGGCCGCGGCGCGTAAGCGATCTTGCGTCCTTTGGCTTCGATGGTGGGGTCGTAGATGCGCACGGACATGATGTTCTCCCTGGTTTGCCTGACGATTGGAACTGATCGAGCCGCTTCACGGGCGGCGGATTTCCTTGGTGACCGCCTGCGAGCCGCTTCTGCCGCCCCAGCCGGGAATGAAGGCCGACTGCACGCCGGCGAGGCCGCCCGCCATGACGACGAGAAAGTCGTTCGGCTCGTGCACCAGCGACATCATCGTGGTTTCGTCCTCGGGCGTAACGCTGCCGTCCCTGATGTTGATGCGTTTCAATTCGGCGAGCGAAACCTGTGTGTGCTCGGCACAATAATTTTTGACGTCGTCGCGCGTCCAGCCCGCCTTGGCAATGATCGCCATGTGCTCGCCGGCAAATATCATGGCATAGAACGTCTTGCGCGAGGTGCCGGCGGAAATGCGCATTTGCGCGCACGCCGTCGTGAGGATACCTTCCGGCGTGGCGGAGAGCCCGTTCGAATATTGATGCACGCCGAGTGCGGCCATGATGGTCACTGCATTTTGTTCGGGCTTGAAGCCGCGGCTGACATGCAGCCCGGGCCACGGGCTTTGCGCTTCATTCTCGGCGATGCAGTAGGTGTATTTGCCGGGATGACCGAGGCTGCTGCGATCGAGTTCGCCGGGCAGCGTGCCTATGGTGTTGCGCATGATGAGACGCACCGCGCGGCCTATCGTCGCATTGGAGCGCCAGCCGGGGCCGAACAGATTGTCGCCACAGTTCATGTCGAGTTCGCGGGCGATCGGGCCGTTCACGATCATCAGCACCGCGGAGCCGCCAGTGCTGGTGGCGGGGCCGTGGTAGCCGTACAGCGGATCGGCAAGCGCTTCGACCGCCGCGACGACGACCGGCATGTATTCGGGTTTGCAGCCGGCGAGTACCGCATTGATCGCGATTTTTTCGGCGGTCACCGAGACCTGGCGGTTCTCGATGAAGGCGACTTCGTGGTCCGGCTCGAGCTTGACCGCCGCGAGCATGTCGGCAACGCGATCTGCGGTCGGCGGCACGACCGGCAGCCCATCGGTCCAGCCTTTGGCGTAGCAAAGCTCCATGGCGGCTGCCATGTCGGGCGCTTCGTGATAACGGGACTTCAATTGCATGGGGAGACCTCGCGTGGCGGGAAGTGCGGCCTCGGCGGGCCGTTGCCTGGGTTCACAGTATGCCCGCGCGCGCTGGACGCGGCAAGGCGGTGAAACTCTACGCGGCGGCGGATTTCCTGATGATGCGGGCGTCGGTAAACAGCGAGGTGATCACGACTTTTTCTATCGTGCTGTCGTCCGGCACCATGTAGAGAAGCGGGTTGATCAGTTCCTCGAATATCCCGCGCAGGCTGCGCGCGCCGGTTTTGTATTCCATCGCGATGTCCGAAATCTGCTCGAAGACCTTGGGCTCGATGGTGAGCTCGACGCCTTCGTTCTTGAAAATCTCGCGGAACTGGTTGTAGATCGAGTTTTTCGGCTCGGTCATGATCCTCACCAGCATTTTCTTGGTGAGGGTCTGGAAGTTGGCGATGATGGGCAGGCGGCCGGTGAATTCGGGGATCAGCCCGAACTCGAAAAGATCGGTCGGCTTCACGCGCGTGTTGAGGCGGTCGAGTATGTTCTGGTTGTCGTCGTTGGTCGTCGAAATGAAGCCGTAGCCGTGCGTTTTGGCCATGATGTTCTCGAGGCCGACGAACGCGCCGCCGCAGATGAACAGGATGTTGGTGGTGTCTACATACTCCTTGCTTGCAAGCTTGGCCGGGTAGCCTTCCATGATTTTCAGCAGCGAGTGCTGCACGCTTTCGCCGGAGGTGCTGCGGGTTTCGCCGGCGGGCGCTTTCAGCTTGTCGATTTCGTCGATGAATACGATGCCGAGTTGCGCGCGCGCGATGCTGCCGTCGGCCTTGTCGACCAGCCGCTGCAGGATCGCCTCGATTTCCTCGTTGACGAACTTGGTTTGCGCGAGCGAAGTGGCGTCCGCGGTGACAAACGGCACGCCGAGGATTTTGGCCAGCGTTTCGCACAGCAGGGTCTTGCCGGTGCCGGAGGGGCCGATGAGCAGCACGTTGCTCTTGGCGATTTCAACCGCGTCCTTCTGCGATTTTTCGAGTTTCTTGTAATGCGAATAGACAGCGACCGCCAGAATTTTCTTGGCTTCATCCTGGCCGATCACGTACTGGTCGAGATATTTGACGATGAAACTCGGCTTTATTCTCTTATCGAGCAAGGTCGTATCCCCATTAGGTCGGCTGGCGCTGCAAAAGCTTCCGCTACACCGGCGCAGCCGTCAAGTAAATCGGTCGCGCCGCGGCAATTGGGCAGAATGCCCTGCCGCAAATGCAATATCATATGCCTGACCTGCCATGCGCAGCGGCGTTCCGCGCGACCCCCGTCAATCAATTGGAGACTAGATATGCTGTGGGCCATATCCTGCACTGACAAGCCGAATACCGCGGCGGCGCGCGCTGCGGTGCTGCAGCCGCATCGCGACTACCTGAAAAGCCAGAAGGGCATACTGGTGCTGGCCGGCGCGACGCAGTCCGACGACGGCGCGACTGCGACGGGCAGCCTGTTCGTCGTCAACGTGAAAACCCGCGCCGAGGCGAAAGCATTTTCCGACGGCGACCCTTTTACCCAGACCGGCGTGTTCGCCAGCGTTACGATCACGCGCATGAACAAAGGGCAGTGGAACCCCGAAGCGGCGGAGGGCGCGTAGTCCGCGTCCCCGGCGTGTTTGCGGTCAGGCCCGGGTTTCGGCGAGTTTTTCCCCGCCCAGCAGCTTGACGAGATCGGCCAGCAGCAGCGACAGCTCGCCGGTCATCAGCGCAAAGTTTAGATCGAACTCCTCCTCCTTGTTCTCGACCTGCTGCTCGGTTTCCTGTTTCATGATGTTTACGAACTGGATGCGTTTGATCTGCAGGTTTTCCGTCAGCACGAAGGAGATTTTGTCTTTCCACGTCATGCCGAGGCGGGTGGCGGTTTTGCCGGCGGCAATATGGGTCTGGATGTCCTTGCCGGCGAGGTCGTGCCGGACGTAGCGCACGGTCGCCTTGTTGGCGTCGCCCGCCCGCAGTTCGAGGTCCTGATCGATCGTAAATTCAGGCGAGATCACGCCCTTGGTCAACCAGCCCGTCATGGCGACGGCCGGCGACAATTGGGTATCGAGCCGCTTGGCCGGGAAATCAGCGCCGGATTTGAGCAGGGTCTCGCATACGCGTTCGGCCTTGGATTCGGCGACCGTATCGACCACGAACCAGCGGTTGGTGGAGTCTATCCAGGCCGGGGTGGTCTGACGGCGTGTAAGCGCGCGCGGCAGGAGCTCATCGAACACGCGCTCCTTGATTTCGCGCATTTGCTTGCGGCCTATGCTGTGGCCTTGCTTGACGGCCGCCTCGGCGGCGCGGTCCGCCGCAAGTTGCCGCACGACGGAAGCGGGCAGGATCTTTTGCTCAACACCCAGTGTCAACAGACTGTGCCGGTTGAGCGTATACAGGAACTGGTCGCCCTGCGGTCCGGGAATCCAGCCGTGGCTTTCCATTTCGAAGCTGCTGCACGGCTGTAGTGCACGGCCAGCGAGTATTTTTTCGAGGGAACCGGTATCGAGGCTCCATTTGGCGTCGAGCCGGTAAACGAGCAGGTTTTTGAATCGCATGAAGTCCGCGCAAAAAAAGGACGCAGTATACTAGAGCCTTGGAGCCTCCCATCAATATCCGCGTGTGCGGCGGCGGCGAGTTCCGGCCGGCGCCAGCGGTACCCCGCAATTATCAGGATACGAACGAATGGCAGTGCAAAAAGCAGGCGTGAAGAAAACCGGCGCGGCCAAGAAAGCGAAGGGCACGGAGCGCGCGCCGCCCGCCCAGCACCGCTTCCTCACCGAACTGGCGAAAGATCGCCGGACGGTGGCGATATTCCTCGTCAACGGGCTCAAACTGGAAGGCAAGATTGCATCGTTCGACGATTACGTGATACTGCTGGAAGGCGAAATATCCGACCACGTCTACAAGCACGCGATATCAACCATCCAGCCGCTGACGCTGGCCGCCGCCAAGAGCGCCGGCGCCGCGAAGAAAAGCGCGCCGCGCGCACTTGCAGAAATCGAAGTCGCTGCCACGCCGCGCACACCGCGCCAGCCGACCATAGTGGTGCGCACCAAGCGCCGGGTGGTCAGGAGCACCGACGACAATTAACAGCGCGCGGGTCCGCAAGTTCCGTGCGTTCGCAATCAACCTTGTTTTTCTACCACTATCTCCAGGAAAGTTCTGACATCACCATTTCGATGTATCAGGTTTCGGTGCCGGTGTTCGTGCGCATGCTGCAGAATCTGACGACCATCATAGAAAAAGGCGCGGCGCATGCCGAAGCGAAAAAAATCGACCCCGTGGTGCTGATCAACAGCCGCCTGTATCCCGACATGCTGCCGCTCTCCAAGCAGGTGCAGATCGCGACCGACATGGCCAAGGGCTGCGTCGCCCGCCTGGCGGGGCTGGAGCCGGTCAAGTTCGACGACAACGAAGCGAGTTTTCCTGACCTGCTGGCAAGGATCCGCAAGACGATCGACTATCTCAATACCTTCAGCAAAGCGCAGATCGACGGCACGGAAGAGAAATCCATCACCCTGCAGATGCGCACCGGCCCGCTGACTTTTGTCGGCATGCAGTACCTGCTGAATTTCGCGCAGCCCAATTTCTATTTCCATGTCACCACTGCCCACGACATCCTGCGCCATTGCGGCGTGGAAGTCGGCAAATGGGATTTTCTCGGCAAATCCTGATTTGAGTCGGCGCGGCCATTCGCGCCGCACCCAATAAGCGTCCGCGGCCTGCAGACGCTGCGCAATTACCGAATTGACACAAGCAGATAGCGCGCGCCGCCGCGCGTGCTTGAATCCTGCCGATTCGCCCGCACATTCAATCTCATGTAAATGCCTGGAAAATCCCGGACTTGCCGGGAAACTTGTGAGGGCTGAAGGCGTCCGAATATGAGTGAACACGTCAATGTGGTCTGTCCGCACTGCAATACGACCAACCGCGTATTGCGCGAGCGCCTGGACGCGGGGGCCAAGTGCGGCAACTGCAGGCAAATATTGATGCCGGCGGCCCCGTTCGAGCTGACGCAGGCGGGTTTTGACCGCCATGTGGGTTCCAACGAGCTGCCGCTGGTGGTGGATTTCTGGGCGCCATGGTGCGGTCCGTGCCGCGCGATGGCGCCGGCGTACGAACAAGCGGCAGCGGAACTGGCGCCCGGCGTCCGGCTCGCCAAGCTGAATACAGAGGCGGAGCCGGACGTGGCAGCGCGTTTCGGCATACGCGGCATACCGACGCTGATCGCGTTCAAGAATGGGCGCGAAGTGGCGCGCCAGTCCGGCGCGCTGGACCGGTCTGCGCTGCTCGGCTGGATCAAGGGCAATATTTAAGGATTACGGTGGACAACCATGACATCACGTAACGCGACAAACTGGATGTGGGCGCAGGCCTGCGATCTGCTCGACCAGGCTGACCGCATGCACCGGCAGTTTTTCCGGCTGGCGGCGTCCGGTCGCACGCGCGCCGTGTGGGAGCCGCCGGTCGACGTGTTTGAAGACGAATGCGAAATCATCATCGTCGCCGCGCTGCCGGGCGTGTCCGCGGAGCGCGTT
>JAIOOZ010000117.1 GCA_021414185.1 Betaproteobacteria bacterium | reverse complement strand
CTGGCCGGTTCGGCGGTGGACCGTCTGCCGCTGAGCCCGGGCCTGATATATCTGCTGATCGGCGTTGCGCTGGGCCCTGCGGGGCTCGGCATCGTCACGCTCGATCCGATGAGCCGTTCGCCCGAGTTGCTGCTGGTGTGCGAAATCGCGGTCATCATTTCGCTCTTTACCGTCGGGCTCAAGCTGCGCACCGCGCTCAGCGATCCGTTATGGCGCCTCCCGTTGCGGCTCGCCACCATTTCTATGGCGGTCGTCATCGGCGCGGTCACGCTGGTCGGCTATTTTGGCTTCGGGCTGCCGCTCGGCGGTGCCGTGCTGCTGGGAGCCATTCTCGCCCCTACCGATCCGGTGCTCGCTTCGGACGTGCAGGTGCGGCACGCTGACGACCGCGACCGCTCGCGCTTTGCTTTGACGGCCGAAGGCGGATTCAACGACGGCATCGCGTTTCCATTCGTGATTCTGGGGCTCGGCCTGATGGGCCTCGGCGAGTTGGGGCCATTTGGCGTGCGCTGGATCGCCATCGACCTCGTGTGGGCGATCGCCGCGGGTCTCGCCATCGGCTGGCTGTGCGGCAAAGCAGTGGGCCACGTCGTGCTGTTCATCCGGCGCGAATTCAGGGAAGCCGTGGGCTGGGACGATTTCCTCGCGCTGGGCCTGATCGGTCTCACTTACGGACTCGCATTGCTGGTGCACGCCTACGGTTTTCTGGCCGTGCTGGCCGCCGGCCTTGCCATGCGCCACATTGAAACAATTGCGAACGACAATCAGGAAAAAAAGGTGACTCCGTCAGTGGCGAAATCGGAGGAACCCACGCATCCGGCGACCGCGCCGGCGCACATGGTCAAGACCGTGCTCGGCTTCAACGAGCGGTTCGAGCGCATCGGCGAGCTTGTCGTGGTGCTGGCACTTGGCGCCAGCCTCTCCACCGTCAGCCTCGACCACGGCGGACTGTGGCTCGCGCTCCTGCTCTTCGTCTTCATCAGGCCGCTGTCGGTGCTGGCCGGGCTGGCCGGCGCGGGATGCTCGCGGCGCGAACTGAAGCTGATGTCATGGTTCGGCATCCGCGGCATCGGCTCGCTCTACTACCTGATGTACGCGATAGAAGCGGGCCCGCCGACGGAGCTCACCGAAAAGCTGGTCTCGCTGGTGCTCACCGTGGTGGCCGCGTCCATCGCGGTGCACGGCATTTCTGCCACGCCGGTGATGAAGCGCAGCAAGCGAGGCGCGGGCTGAATACGCCGTCCGGCCGGAAATCGCTATGTTAGATACCGCACAGACCGTCGCCGGGCGAGCGCCGAGAATCTGCCTGTCCTGAAGGCGTGTGCGCTATGCACCCGTCATTGGCAACAACCGTTTATCACTAATTAGAGGAATATCATGAAAACATCACTCCCTATCGCCGGGCTTCTGCTTGGCGTCTGGTTAATGCCGGTAACCGGCATTGCCGCCGATTCTTCTGGCAAGCCCGTCGAGGCCGTAGCCGCCCCGAATGAAACACCGGGTGCAACCAAACCGAACCCGACCGGCACCACTAAAATGCGCAATTCCGCGCATCCGGTCGACGATTCGATGATCACGACCAAGATCAAGGGCAAATTCGTGGCTGACAAGCAGATCCGTAAAGACAACATTGAGGTCAAGACCGTCGATGGCGTAGTCGAACTGACGGGCACCGCTCGCAGCAAAGCGAAAGCCCGCCACGCTGTCGCACTGGCGCGCAAAGTCAACGGCGTCAAATCGGTCACGAACAGTATCGAGATCACGCCGCCGGCCGCCGTTGCAGCAGGCGACCCGACGTACAAGGACCGCAGCGCCAGCACGCGCACCAGCAAAAGCGGAGCCGCTTCGGACCAGCCGGTCAGCGATACCTGGATCACCACCAAGGTGAAAGCCAAGCTCGCCGAAGACAAGCAGGTCAAAGGCCGCAACATCAGTGTGAAGACCGTCAATGGCGTGGTTCAGTTGAGCGGCTTTGCCGGCAGCGCGGACGAAGTATCGAAGGCCGCGTCGCTTGCAGGCGATATCAAGGGCGTGAAGTCGGTCAACAACGACATCAAAGTCCAGTAAACGCATTCGATCGCGGCTTGCGGGAATCAATCCGTAACGCAGCTTCAGTGCAAATGAAAAAGGGCGGCCTTGGCCGTCCTTTTTTTCGTTCTGCGTTTTTGTGGTCATCTGCGCGCGGCCGGCCACGGTCTGCCGCATAAATCCATCGGTGTTATATTCGCGAAATCGGCTGCATACCCTAGGTCCTAGAAGCAGTCTCAAAATACTCCCTCGCCCCACGCAAGTGGGGAGAGCGTATGCAATAAAGCGAGGGGCCGGGCTAGGGTGAGGGGAAGCAGAATAGGTTTGTTCATAGAAAAAAGCAGTTGATTTCAACCCGCCCCTCACCCTAACCCTCTCCCCGCACGCGGGGCGAGGGGATTTTCGAGATGACTTCAATAGTCCGCGCCGGCCCACCACGAAAGGCTGAACCATGGAATTCTGGACGGATGACCAGATGCGGTCCATCCACAAAATGCTCAATCCGCAATCGATCGCGGTGGTCGGCGCATCGGCCAAGGGCGGCTACGGCGGGCGGCTCCTCAACGCCGTGCTGAAATGCAAAGACCGCGTGCGCATCTATCCGGTGAATCCGAATTACGACGAGATCGCGGATATCAAGTGCTACCGCAGCATCGCCGACCTTCCCGAAGCGCCGGACCTCGTGGGCATCGTCGTGCCTTACGACAAAGTGCTGCCGGTGATGAAGGAATGCGTCGCGAAAAAGGCCGGCTCGGCGCTGGTGATATCGGCGGGGTTTGC
>JAIOOZ010000116.1 GCA_021414185.1 Betaproteobacteria bacterium | reverse complement strand
CAGAACGTCACCGGCCCTTCGTTGACCAGCGACACGCTCATATCGGCGCCGAAACGGCCGCACATGACATTGCCGTGACGCGCGTGCGCCTGCACCGCCAGGTAATCAAATAACTCGCGGCCCAGCGCCGGCGGCGCGGCCGTGGAAAATCCAGCCCGCGTGCCGCTTTTGGTGTCCGCGGCAAGCGTGAATTGCGGGACGAGCAGCAGACCGCCGCTGATTGCACGCAAATCCAGGTTCATTTTTCCCGCCGCATCGGGGAATACGCGGTAGCCGAGCAGGCGCTCGAGCAGCCGGTCGGTCCGCGCCTTGTAAACCTATCATGCTGTACTGTTTTTTCGGTGACGGCGTGCCGCTGCCAGCAACCTGAACCACGTGCGCGGAGTCTTCATTCCCATTTCTCCCGTTGGGCAGGCAAGCTCACCGAGCTTTACAGCTGCCGCCAATAGTCGGCCATTATCGTATAACAGGCATCGCGAATCTCCCCTCCCGCCAGCCGGTTTCGCCCTCAAACGCGATTTGCTTGTCAATCGCCGGCGACCGGCAGGCGGGATATCCAGCGGGAAATCCTATTTCACGGGCTGAACCCGCCGGGACGGGTGGCAGGCGCCCGTCCGGATGCGTTATCATTCGCGCTCAGGCGCATATGCCATTGGAAAACAGTCGATAGGAGGGTCTCTGGAATACGAGTTCATGGGCAAGGGACAGGTCACCGCGCCCGGTTTCGAAGCCGAGGAATTAAGAGGCTTTTCCCGCACCGTTGCCGAGATCGAATGGCTGCTCGTCATCCTGGTCATGCTCTACCAGGTCGTGCAGGGCCGCAACGACGAAACGAATGCGCCGATTTACTTCGGCCTCATTCTGTACTCGGCGTTCGTCATCGGTTTTCGCTACTTCAACGTTTACCGCACCGAATCGCGCTGGAAACTCGCGATCGAGACGTGGGTGATGATCGTATTCATCACGTGGATTCTTTTTCACACCGGCCGCCTTGAAAGCCCGCTCGTCAATCTTTACCTGCTGCCTATCATCACCTCCGCGCTGACGCTCGGCAAGCTCATCACGCTGCTCGAAATGGCGCTGATCGCCGCCTGCTACATCTTCCTCGGCTATTCGACTACCAATGATTCGCTGTTCTGGGTCACCAACGCCGGCGACTTCATGTCCCAGCTCGCGCCCATGCTGCTGGTTGCCTACATCACGACCATGCTGTCGGCCGACATCCGCACTGCGCTCTCGCGCATCAAGATCATTTCCGAAACCGACGAATTGACCGGCATCTACAACGTGCGCGCCTTCACCTCGCTCGCCGACCGCGCGCACAAGCAGTCGATACGCTACGGCCACACTTACAGCATCGTCATGATCGACTCCGACAACCTGAAGGCGGTCAACGACACTTACGGCCACGAAGCGGGCAACCGCCTGTTGCGGCTGACCGTCACCTGCATCCAGCAGGGACTGCGCGAGACCGACGTGTTCGCGCGCTACGGCGGCGACGAATTCGTGCTGCTGCTGCCGCAGACCAAGCCGGACGGCGCATTCGAAGTCGCGGAGCGCATCCGCAAAACCATCGCCGGCATGCCGCTCGACACCCAGGGCAAGCAGGTACCAACCACCGTCAGCATAGGTATTGCGTCATTCCCCGCGCACGGCGACGATCTCGCCATCATCATGAACCGCGCCGACCAGGCGATGTACAGCAGCAAGCAACGCGGCCGCAACCGCTGCTCGGTCAGCGGCGACCAGCACGGATAGACGGCACGGGCAGCGGCCGGAAATACGCGCTGTTGTCGTAATACCGCTGCTGTTCATTGTCCGCGCACCAGCCGGGAATCCCCAGCAGCGGCACCGGCATCAATTCGCGTGCTGCAATTTCCCTTGCCGGATCGCCGATCTGCGCCGCGACCTGCGTGTCGAGATGCTCCAACTGTGCGGCCAGCGGCAAAGCCATGAAATCCGCCGGCACCACGCATGGCATGCCCCGCCCCGTCACACCGGTAAACGGCTGCAGCATCTTCGCAGCGAGCCCGTGACCCAATAGATAGAACCGCATGCGCTCAGCCACCTCGGCGCGCCGGTGCCAGAACAAATCCTTCCACGCGTGATTCGCCAGCAATTCTCCCAGCGCCGGGTCGCTGGTGGCGACTAACACGCCGCTCTCATCCAGCAACGTCAACGCATCCTGCGCCGGTCCGCGATTGCGCGCGCCGTCGGCATGCTGGCGCTCCAGCGCGCGATATTGGCGTTCGTTCAATGCCGCTTTGATGCGCGGGAACGTCAGCCACACCAGCGCGTTGAAGACGTCATGCCATTCGTGCGCCCGGAACTGCACTTCCCCGCGCAAAAAAATACGCGGTTCGTAGCCCTCCTCGAACGCCGCTGCGCGCGGCGCCTGCGCGACAAACTGCAGCGGCAGACCGGCAGCATTCACGATGGGCGAAACGCGGGCGGCGAGCAGGTCATTGAAATCATCGCAGCCGGGCCAGGCCGGTCCGTGCAACTCACGCGCCGCCGCATGGAGCGGCGCGAATGCCGGCGACTGCCCGGAAAATTCAGGGTTCCACGCCTCGCTCATGTGCTGATTTTTGTCAAAAGAAGTTGGCCATACGGATAGGGATGAAACGGCTGCAATGATAATATTGCGGCCTCGATTTGTCGTTCAACAAATTCCTACGGTCAAATAATGGCAGAGAAAGTCGATTGTGCAGTCATAGGCGCGGGCGTGGTCGGTCTCTCGATCGCGCGCGAGCTGGCGCTGGCGGGACGCGAAGTCATCATCCTCGAGGCCGAATCCGCGTTCGGCACGCATACCAGCGCGCGCAATTCCGAAGTCATCCACGCCGGCATCTACTACCCCACCGGCTCGCTCAAGGCGCGGCTGTGCGTCGCCGGCAGAAAAGCCCTCTACGGTTATTGCGCCGAGCGCGGGGTCAACCACAAGCGCATCGGCAAGGTCATAGTCGCCACTGACGATACCCAGCTCGAAGGCCTCAAAAAATACAAGAAGCAGGCCGAGATCAACGGGGTCGACGATTTGCGCATGCTGACGCGCGACGAGCTTGCCGAACTC
>JAIOOZ010000115.1 GCA_021414185.1 Betaproteobacteria bacterium | reverse complement strand
CCTTGGCGTCCTGCCAGATGAAATAGACGATCACTGCGACGATAGCCAGAATCAGCGCCACAATCACCGCATAAGCCATCGCCCCACCCGCCGGCGCCGTTTCGATCTGCCCCGCCAGTCTGTTCACCTCATCCTGCGTCATCGCCGCCACGCGGTCCTGCGCAGTCGCGACAGATAAGCCCATCGCCTTTAATTGATTGGCTACCTCTTCACGTGCGATGAAATCGCGGACAGTATTGCGATTGGCCAGGTCCTGCGCACTCATGACCACTTCGCCCGTGCTTATCATCCCGGCGTTGGAGCTGAAAGGCAGCAGGAACACGGCTGCGATCAATAGGCGGCAAATGAGTATGCGGAACGATTTCATATGAAGCTCCCTGGTATGAAAAATAATTCTAACGGATCACCGTAACAGATAGTTGGAAGATATGTGCATATACGGGATCGTAAGGTCACACAATTTCGACGAGATCGGAATAATGTTTCAGCGTTGAGTCCGCGGTCAAAAACCGCAACGGTTCTGTCAGAGCTTGGGCGATGAGAATGCGGTCGAACGGATCCCGATGCACATCCGGCAGTCGCGCAACGGCGGCGGCATGGCGCGCCGCTATCGGCAATTCAATGAACCCGCTACCGGCAATTGCCAGCACTAACTGATCTATATCGACGTCGAGCTTTCCAAGAGTCATTTTTATAGTTGCCTCCCAGATGCTGGCGCTGCTAACGTAAACTTCTGCTGCGCCACCGATCGCCGTGCGCGCTGTCTTGCTGAGTTGCTTGTCGTCTCTCACGCACCATAGAAATACATGCGTGTCGAGCAACAATCTCATTAGCGGCCTTCAAAGCCGGCGAGCACCTCAGCGGAAAGCGGCGAATCGAAATCTTTAGCGATTTTGATCTTCCCCTTGAGCGTTCCAAATTTGCGCTGAACCTTGGGAGGGGTAATCGAAACCAGCTTCGCCGCCGGCTTTCCCGCTTTGGCGATAAGAGTCTCCTCGCCCCTCATGGCCGCATCAACGAGCTTCGAGAATTGCGTTTTCGCTTCGTGGATATTAACGGTAGCCATACTAAACGCCTTTTTTTGAGGTTAGTCCATATTAGTCCATGTTGGGCAAGTGGTCAATAGTCCGGTGCCATCTCAGGTCCGATTGGTCTTAGTCACCTCTCGCGCCACGCCTCGTGCAGATTTTTCTGGATCGGCGACAGCAGGTACTGGAGGACAGTCCGGGTGCCGAGGTTGATCTCCGCGCTGACTTGCATACCAGGTGTGAGTTTAAAGCGTTGACCTCTGCTTTCGAGTTCAGTGGAATTGAGCTGCACCAATGTCCGGTAAGAAAGCTGTGACTGGCCAGGCGATGGCTTGTCGGAGTCACCAGTTTGACCAATGTTGCCGCTGTCGCCGGGCTTGTCGCTGGCATCCACGCTGACGTGGCGCACGACCCCATCGAGCATTCCGTACTGCTGGAACGGGTATGCGACCAATTTGATCTTTGCATCCTGCTTGGGCACGATAAATCCGGCATCGAGATTAGTTACCCATACCTCGGCGAGCAGTGGCTCGTTGTGCGGCACGATGGTGGCAATCACAGTACCTGGAGAAACCACGGTGCCGGGCGTGTGGGTCGCCAGGTCCTTGATCATCCCGGCCTGCGGCGACCGCAGTTCGAGCAGTCCGTGCTTGTAGGTGTGCTTGGCGATGTCCTGGTCGAGCTTGTTGTGCTGCGACTCGGCTTCGATGCGCTCGTTGTGCAACTGCTGGTGATAATTGGAAGTGATCTGCGCTATGCGTTTCTCGGACTGCGCAATAGCGGATTTTAGACTGGCGACGTTATGGGTTTGCGCCTGCAGTTCCTGTTCGGTTTCGATTCCATTTCCATGGAGCTCTTCAAATCATGCTGTGCCTTAGCGAGAGCTGCGCGTTCGGTGTCGAGCGCATCCTGGTAAGCCAAACGGTGTGACCGGTATTGCGCCTCGACTTGGGCGAAAAGTCCTGCGTTATCGCCGGACTTCTTGGCAAGTGGAACGCCCTTCAATTCGGCGTCGATACGGCGCAGCTGCAGCGCCCGCAACTGAAAGTCGGTATCGAGAACGCGACGGTCGGATGTTGACACGCTGGTGTCCATGCGCATCAATACCTGGCCAGCGGCCACTTCGTCACCCTCTTTCACCAGTATTTCCTTGATGACTCCGGAATCGGATGGCTGAACTACCTTGAGGAAAGTTTCAGGTACCAGCTTGCCCTGTGCAACTGCAACGATATCCAGCCTGCCCAATGCGGCCCATACCAATAGCACTGCGAACAGCGTTAGCAGCGTATACAGCACCAACCGGGGCAATGGCGATGGCGGCGCGTGTTGCGCCTGCAGGATCGCAGGCGAAAAATCCCAAGCGTCTGCCTCCAGCGTGGATAAGCGTTTTGGAATGGACGACAAACTGATCTCCCTACCTGTATCTCGCTTGACGACTAGTGTTTGGCGTCTTTTTTGGCCGGCGCCGCCTGCTGTGCCTTGAGCCCGCCTATCACCTGCCCCAATTGCTGGTGTAGTGCCGCGAGCGTGTCAAAACCAAGCGCCACCCGCACCGCGAGCTTGCCATTGAGGCTTTCCGGTATCTTCCCTCCCGATTGGGCGAGCCGTGACAGGGCCGATAGCGCTGCAGGCTCCAGAAACCCGAAATCGACGAACACCATGCCCGGCGCGCCGTTCAGACGCGTGAAATTGGCGAGCACGGGTTGATCTGAATTCTCCACCGGTGCTAGTCGGATATTAAGCCCGACCGACTTCGGCTCCGCTTTTGCCGGGTCTTTCGTTTGTTCTGCCATTGCTTTCCCTCCTGATTTACTTATGGTTTTCCTTTTCACACCTCACCCCTCTCGCCTCACGCCTTACCGCTCGGCGCTCAGCCGAGTTTCACCAACCCATCCTGCAATCCGGCGAGCGGCTGCAGGGCTTGCGGTGCGGAGCCGAACTGAGGGCTGGCGAGCACGCTTTGCGCCGCATTGATCGCGATGCCTGACAGGCTTCCGTTCAAGCCATAGCGATACGCGAGATCGCCGCCGATCGCCTCGGTGTCGTTGCCCGCGAGGTGCGCATCGAGAAGCGAGTTCATCACCGACCAGTGATTGGCATTGCTCGCCGAGGCTGCGCGCGCCTGGTCGAACTTCTGCACGATATGATTGAAATTGAAGCGCTCGGCCTTGTTGTCGCGCAGAGTGTCGCTGCCGCCGGGCGCGAAATCGCTCATTGCTTCGGCGACGACCTGCAGATTGAGTACGCTGCGATTGTTTGCGCTCGAGTACCAGTCCTTGAACGTGATGTCCTCGTTGGCCGCAGTCTGCAGCACGAGGCTGTTACCCTGCTTGCTTAGGAAGAGATCGCTGTAACGGATGCCACCGCCGAGCGAGACTGTGTTGTCCTGTCCGGTGCTGGCCGCGACCGTATCGTGACCGTCGCCGTAGTTGAAAACAATTACGTCGGCTCCTGTGTCGGTGGTAATCGTGTCGTTGCCTTTACCGCCGATGAAAGCTTCACTACCTGCGCCGCCGGCCAACGTGTCGTTGCCATCCTTCGTGTACTGGAGGTTGTTGCCGAAGCTGTCTGTCAGTGCATCGTTGCCCTCATCGCCTTCGAGCAGGTCGTTGCCACGGTCGCCGTTGAGCGTATCGTTGCCGCCCCCGCCCATGAGGTAGTCCTGCCCAGCGCCACCGAAGAGATCGTCGTTGCCGCCGCTGCCGAGCAGGACATCATTACCACTGGAACCCCAAAGCGCGTCGTTGCCGTCGCCGCCGTCAATCGTCACATCGGTATAAGCGTAGAGAGCACTCGTCAGATCGATCACATCATTGCCGGCGCCGCCTTCGATGCGCTCGATGCCCGCAAGTCTCGGCACCCGCGTGCCGGGAAATGCGCTGTAGCTGTCATCAAGAAAGATAGCGTCATTGCCAGCCGTGCCCAGGAGCACATCCGTTCCCGGCCCGCCCTGTAATACATCGAACGAACGGTTCTTGCCGGCGATTGCCGCGGTCTTGCCGGTGCCCGGATTGCCCGGGCTGCCGTCGTTGCGCGCGACGAAGCCGCCGGTCCATACGCCATCCGCGAAATACTGGAACGTGTCGTTGCCGCCGTTACCGAGCAAGAGATCTGAATTACCGCGGCCATCGATCGTGTCGTCGCCGGCGCCGCCGGTCAGTACGTCCTTATTGGGCGTTCCGATCAGGGTCAACCCGGTTGAACCGCCCGTAACTGATAGATTGAATACATCAGCGACACTCAGATTGCCCGTGTCGGTTGCTGTTAGCTTGATTGCATAGTCGCCGGCATCAGCTGACCCCGGTGTGCCGCTGAACGCTCGTGTGGCGGCGTTAAACGTAAGCCAGCTCGGCAATGCCGTGTCATTTCCCAGTGTCGCCGTGTAGGTCAACGTGTCACCCAGGTCAACATCGGCAAACGTGTTAGACGCTGCCGTAAAGCTGAATGTGACGCCCTGCGTCGCTGACTGATCGGCAATTGCATTCGCGAGCGTCGGCGCATCGTTTACACCAGTGATCGTGACCGTCGCCGTTGCCGTTGATGTGGCTCCGGCCCCGTCCGCAATGGTGTAGGTGAATGTATCAGTCGCAGTAGCTCCGGCCTTGAGCGCATTCAATGTCGTGCCGTTGGCCGCATAGGACAGTGTTTGAGTACCCTGGTTAAAGGTAACCACGCCCAGAGTGCCTGCTGTATTCACCGCTGGAATGCTGCGTGTATCTCCAACATCGACGTCAAAGTCATTTGCAAGCAGGTTACTAACGAGGTTTCCCGTAGCTGCGTTCTCCAGGACAGAGAAGGTATCGGCGTTCGCCACTGGACCATCGTTCACGCCTGTCACGGTGACGGTTGCGGTTGCAGTCGAGCTCGCTCCGGCCGCATCGGTAATCGTGTAGCTGAACGTATCGGTTGCTGTGGCTCCTGCCTTTAGCGCATCGAACGTCACTCCGTTGGCTGCATAGGTCAACGTCTGGGCGCCCTGGTTAAAGGTCACCGCCCCAGTGGTGCCAACCGTATTTACAGATGTGATCGCACGGATGTCGCCGGCATCCACATCCGTGTCGTTCGCAAGCAGACTGCTGGCGAGATTGCCGGTAGTCACATTCTCCAGGACAGAAACAGCATCTGTGCTGGCAACCGGCCCGTCATTGACGCCTGTCACCGTGACGGTGGCAGTTGCGGTTGAAATTGCCCCGGCTGCGTCGGCAATCGTATAGGTGAATGTATCGGTCGCCGTTACGCCTGCGCGCAATGCGTTCTGCGCAGCGCCGTTGGCAGCATACGTTAGCGTTTGAGTGCCTTGATCGAAGGTGAGCGTACCGACGGTGCCTGTCGTATTGAGCGATGTAATCGTACGAGTGTCACCCACGTCGGCGTCCGTATCGTTGGCGAGCAACATCGACGCAAGGTTGCCTGTGATTGCATCTTCGAAGACATTGACGGCGTCCCCAGTTGCCACCGGCCCATCGTTGATACCGGTCACAGTGACGGTCGCTGTCGCGGTCGAACTCTCTCCTGCAGCATCGGTAATGGTGTAGTTGAACGTATCAGTTGCGGTTACTCCGGTCGCCAAGGCATCAAACGCACCGCCATTGGCGGCATAGGTCAACGTCTGGATGCCTTGGTTGAAGCTGACCACCCCTGCCGTCCCGATCATATTGACCGAAGTGATGCTGCGTGTATCGCCAATATCCACGTCGATATCGTTCGCAAGCAAGGTCGAGACGAGATTCGCCGTAGCGGAGTTCTCCAGCATGCCAAACGCATCCGCGTTTGCCACCGGCCCGTCGTTCACGCCCGTCACGGTGACGGTTGCGGTCGCAGTCGAAGTTGCACCGGCTGCATCGGCAATCGTGTAGCTGAACGTATCGGTGGCAGTGCTGCCTGTTGCCAGAGCGTCAAATGCCGCTCCGTTTGCTGCGTACGTCAGCGTCTGGTTGCCTTGGTTAAAATCAACCACGCCGACCGTGCAGGTCGTATTCACCGCCGTGATCGAACGAGTGTCGCCCGTATCTACGTCGGTGTCATTTGCAAGTAGGTTGCTGACGAGGTTTCCGGTGGTTACGTTCTCCAGGAGGCTCACCGTATCCACTGCTGCCACTGGTGCATCGTTGCTGTTAGATACGGTCAGGTCGAACGTATCGGACACGCTGGCGTTACTACTATCTGTAGCGACGACTTTTACTGAAAGTGTGCCTACGTCGTCATTCAAGGGTGTGCCGCTGAAGGTTCCAGTAGTTTCATTGAAGCTCAGCCAACCGGGCAACGCCGAGCCATCAGCGCGGGTTGCAGCATAGGTCAAGTTATCGCCACTATTGACGTCCGCAAACGTGGTGCCGGGGACGGTGAAGCTAAATGCCACGTCTTCGGTCGTGGATTGGTTTGCAATTTCATTGGCAACCGTTGGTGCATGATTAGGCGGGTTCGCCGCGGCGGCGAGAGTCGCGCGATCCCACGTTGTGTTGTTGCTGAAATGAACGCCGGCAATGCGGTTACCGGCATCGTCAAAAGTTTTGATCGTCAATGTATCGCTCGCACCATTCAGCGCAATCACAAGATCAGCGCCACTCCGAGTAACTGTGATGTCGTCTGGCAAGGCTGTTAGCGAAATCAAGTCGCTATCAGTTGCAAGGGCACCACTTTCGTCAATCGTATCGGCGCCATGCCCCGCACTAAATACATAAGTGTCATTGCCGGCCCCGCCGGTTAATAGATCGTCCCCAGCCCCACCATCGAGCACATCGTTGCCTTCTAACCCTTGAATGCGATCAACAACGTTCGTGCCAATGAGAGCCTCATCGCCTGAGGTGCCAACGATATCGAAACCGAGTGCGATCAACTGCGAATAGCTCAATGATCCGCCGCCGGTGAAATGAAATTCGGAAATGGAGGGCGAACCGAACACATCTTGAGGATTAAAATCGTCAATGTGAATTGCGTCGTCGTCATCGCCCACATGGATCAGCAGCGAACCGAGATCTAACGATAAGTCGTCTGGCGTGATACCGTTGCCGAATGAAATAGAATTGATGCCCTGATCGTCTTGTATGTGATCGACGCCATCACCTGCGTTGAACACATAGATATCGTTGCCAGCGCCGCCCTGAAGAACGTCGTTGCCTAATCCACCGGTTAATGTGTCATCGCCAGTACCGCCGATAAGCGCATCGTCACCCTCGGTACCATTCACTACCTGATTGTTGGTTGCGACATTGAGCGTAAAGACATCAGATACGAACATCCCGGCGGGGTCCATCGCAGTGACTTTGATACTGTAGCTGCCAAGATCACCGGCGTGCGGTGTTCCAGTGAAAGTCTTTATTGCTGGATCGAAGCTGAGCCAGCCCGGCAGAGGATTGCCATTGGCGAGTGTGGCTGATTCCAGAAGCACATCGCCCGCGTCCGGGTCGCTAAACGTGTTGGACGGAATCGAGAACATCAGCGCTTGGTCCTGCAGGACCGACTGATCGGCTATGGGATTGGCAAGCAGCGGGGCACTATCAGGATCCGCGACGACCCTCCCTTGGAGGGTTGCTGCGCTCCAGATCGTGTTGGTTGTAGTGCCGGTAACGAATTCGATTTGTTGGACTTGATGGGCAGATCCTTGAAACCAATTCTGAATCGTAACGTCGTCGAGTCCGTTGAAGGCGGCAATTGCAAGATCGTTGTAGTTGCGCGATACAACAATATCTGAGGGGTTGATGTTGTATAAAACGATACTGTCAAAGTGTCCCGTTGTCGTGCGGTGATTAATGATCGTATCGTGCCATGGTCCCGGCGGACCAAAGTAGCTTGGCGCGTTTAAGAGATACCGATTGTCTCCCAGTCCGCCGATCAAGGTGTCATGGCCGGCATCACCGGAAAAGATGTTCAGTGTGCTGCTATACCCGTACAACACGTCGTTACTTGCGAAGCCTCGCGTTTCGACCGGTTTAGCGAGCAATTCGACAATACTCAGTGAGCCGCCGCCAGAAAAATGCAATTCCGTGACTGGTGCAGTCGCAAGCGCTTGCTGAAGAGTAAGTGCGCTAGTGACATGAACAGGCCCGTCATTAACCATTTGGAGTTGCGATTGTCCGCCAGGACCATATGAAAAACCGATATTAAAAGCACCTGCAGACGATAAAAGCGAAGAAAACGACTCTGGGGTAATGCCCGCGTCGAAAATCGCTATATTGAAATCGCCATCAGAAGTTTTGTCGCGGATTTGATTTAGAGCGGGCGTACCGGTTACATTTAATAAGTAAGTGTCACTACCTGCGCCGCCATTGAGGTTTGCGTAGAGCCCCGAGCCAACGATCAGAAGATCATCGCCATCGCCGCCATATATGGTTTGAGCGCCCGACGTTCCGATAAGCGTGTCATTGCCGCCAAGCCCATAGAGAGTATCATTCCCAACAAAGCCTCTAATGGTATCGTTGCTCTCCCTCCCGAGCACCGTACCGCCCTTCGCTGACCCAAATTCCAGATTGCCGAGGTCGGAGAGAGAGTAGAGCCGATTGTCAAAATTGCCGAGCGTCAACCCCGCTTCTGCCGCTGCGGGGTCCTGATCTAGCGGGCTGAAAGAGCCTGACATCCCGCCAGAAATGAAGCCATCTGCCAGATTCAATCCAGGGAATTCTGATGGTCCTGGCCAGCCAAGGTCTGCGGCCGCAAGCGCGTCCCACGAACGGAACTCCAAATGGAGTGTTTGGGGATAAATTGCTTGAGGGACTCTTCCCTGGCCGCGCGTATAGCTCCCTGTGGCGGGATCCAGTTTCGCCCAGAAATTGAAGCCCGCAATTTGTCCAAGCTGGCCGGTGGTAATACCAGTGTCGTCAGAGAAAAAGAATCTCTGGATTGGAAAAGGATTTCCGAGGGTATTTGATGAGAGGGAGCTGAATCCTGACGCGAAACTCAGATCGCCATTTACTGCAAACGATACAGAGTCTCCAAGGCTGTCGTAAACGATTGTAACTTGAGTTGTGGTGCGTCCAAATTGATCAATTTGGAAATTTCCAATCTGAAGTTGCAAGTCTTGTGGTTTGATGCCGTTGCCAAATGCAAAGCTGTCTCCGCCCCACGGATCGACAATTGTGTCGTGGCCGTCGCCGATGTTGAAGACATAAATATTGTTTCCACCTTGGTAAGATGTGAATCCCGCCCCACCGCTGAGGGTGTCATCGCCATGGCCTCCGATAATTATGTCGTTCTTTGGTCCTCCGTTTATGAAGTCCCGACCATTTCCTCCATATAAGATGTTGTTGGAGTTCGGATTGCCACTCAACGATTGAGTGATATATGGATTGCCGTCTCCGCCGCTTCCATCAACATTAACCGTATCAAATAAATCCTCGAAACCCAGGACTGTTCCGTCGGCGAATGAGAAGCTCTGAATACTCCCTTCTACACCGCCTTTGATGTCGATTCTGTCATTGACGTGCCCATCATGAATAGCCAGAACTAGATTGCTATGACCATCGGCATATGTCGTCGCTACGGCTGTAATCTGGTTGCGCGTAATGCCTAATCCGAACTGGATTGTGTTGTTTCCACCAAAATCACTAATCGTGTCGCTGCCGTCCCCACGATTGAAAATATAGGTATCGTTGCTTGTGCCGCCATTGAGAATATCGTTGCCTGTCCCGCCACGGAACTCATGGTCGAAATCGTCGCCGAAAAGGGAATCCGCTCCGCTCGTGCCGGTTCGCAGAAAATCCTCCGCGACCATAGCATCGAGGTCGAGTGGGTTAAACGTCACGCCATCAGCGAACTCGGCGCTGTCTACAACGGATAAGCCCGCCTCTCGAAGAGAGAACCAACCTTGCAGGCTGATCTGGCCTGATCCATCGTTTATCCTAATGATAAAGTTGTTGCCGAATTGTTTTCCGACTACAACTTCGTCGAATCCGATATCCGTTAGTCGCAGGACATTGTTGGATCTAGTTTCCGGCGACTCGTTAATTGTATCGCTACCGTCACCTCGGCTGTAAACATAGGTGTCATCGCCAACGCCGCCGATCAAAGTATCGTTGCCAGTGCCACCGCTCAGAAAGTCGTCGCCGCTGCCCCCCTCTAAAAAGTCGTTGCCAGCACCCGAGACCATCTGGTCATCGCCGCCGTCGCCTTCGAGATAGTCGTCGCCACCCCCACCATCCAGCGCATCGTTCCCGCCGCCGGCGACGATGTAGTCATTGCCAACTCCACCGTCGAGAACGTCGTTCCCCTGATATTGCGCAGGTAAGGCGGCCGTTTGGCCATCGCCATACAGCGTGTCATTGCCGTCGCCACCTAAAAGGTTGTCGCTGCCGCCCCCACCTGTCAGTTGATCGTCGCCTGCGCCACCGTCGAGAATGTCGTTACCTTGGAGTTGAGGGGCGACGTCGATATCCCCAGATCCATCACCTCTCAGGAAGTCGTTGCCATTGCCGCCATTCAGGACGTCATCCCCTGCCCAGCCAATGAGTGAATCGTCACCACCAAGCCCATTTATGGTGTCGTCCCCACCCAACGCTATGATGGAATCGCCAACGGCAGTTCCGTTAATCACATCGGCTCCGGGAGTACCTACGACCATTCCGTTGCCGATGGATATTCCTTGAGCGCTTAGCGTATTGAAATCCCAAACCGTTCCATCCAGGAACTCGACTCGATTGATCGGAACAGAGCCGCTAAGGGTCAGGAGCCCATTTTGAATCAGCAGGGTGTCACCTGTGTCGAACAAAAACTTGAACGACGACGGCGTTCCGGGATAGCCGGCCAACAGTTTCAAAACGGTCGTTTGGCTGGGCAGAAAATCGAGCCGTACCGAGTCCGCTACCGGGTCGAACAGGAATCCGAGTCCGGGGCCGGCTGAGATCAATTCTTTTTGTATCGTGTCGTGCCCGTCCCCGGGCCTGAATACATAAGTATCGAGCCCCATCCCGCCCAGCAGGAGGTCATCGCCTGTGCCGCCGGTGAGAATGTCATTGCCACCGTTTCCAAACAGGGTGTCATTGCCAGCACCCCCGGACAGATAGTCGTCCCCAAAGCCACCGCTAATAGTGTCGTTGCCCGCGCGGCCAAGGATTACGTCGGTTCCATTCCCGCCGTTCAATGTCTCCGCGCTGCCGTTGCCAAGAATTTTAGTCGTGGTGACAAAGGTCAGTTTATCGACGGCTTCTTTATCGAGGGCTTCACCGTCAGCAAAGTGATAAACGGCGACTCCGCCGGTCGCATTGACCTTGACGCCAACGTCATCACCGGCACCGTAAGCCACGGCCAGATAAGCGGAACCGTCGGTGCCCTGGCCTATGCTTGCGGAAATCGTCGAGACGTCAATTCCGGCGCCGAACTGGACAGTATTAAATCCTGCCGCATCGTCGATGATGTCGTGGCCATCCCCCCCGTTGAAGACATAGGTGTCGTTGCCGGCCCGGCCAAACAGCGTATCAAAACCCGCGCCACCGTCAATCAGATCATCGCCCGCACCGCCGACCAGTTGATCGTCCCCCGCGTCGCCAATCAAGTGATTGTCGCCAGACCCTGCTTCGATGCGGTCGTCACCGTCACCGCCGGATATGACGTCCGCACCCGCACCGCCAAACATGATGTCGTCGCCGGCTGTCCCGGTCAGGTTGCGTGGTGCGTATAATGCGTGCGCCAGAAAGTCGGTCCAGGTTTCGATTGCCCCATCGGAATACTCTACGAATTCGATCGCGCCACTGACGCCGTTTTTCATAGCGATTGTGTCGGAATCAGAATATTTCAGAAATAGGTAGTCGGGAGATTCCTCGGATTCAAAGGCGATAACACTTGCCGATGAAATGCCGTCACCGAATCTGATACGATCGGTGCCACCTTCCTCCTCCACGGTGTCGTTGCCGTCGCCGACGGCGAACGTATAAGCATCGTCGCCCAGACCGCCGAGGAGAATGTCGGTATCAGTGCCGCCTTCCAGATCGTCGTCGCCCGCGCCACCCTCGAGTTGGTCGTCACCGGCGCTGCCCAGCAACGTGTCCTTGCCATCAAAGCCTTGCAGGACGTCGTTGCCCTCTTCGCCGTCAAGGTAGTCGTCGCCGTGGTAGGCGGCATCGACGAGTTCGCCGTCCCCCGCGATCAGATCATCCCCTTCCCCCCCAAAAATCGTGTCCGCGCCTCCGCCGCCGATAATGATGTCGATACCGGCGCCGCCATCGATAAAGTCGTTACCGTGGAATTGGCCGGCAAGCGCATTGCTGTCGCCCAGAATGCCGTCGTCGCCATCGCCGCCGTAGATCGTGTCATCCCCGCCCTGCCCGGCAATCTGATCGTTCCCGGCTCCACCATCTAAATAATCATCCCCGTGGTACTGTGGATCGAGACCACCGTCATCGCCAACCATCGTGTCGATGCCGTCGCCGCCGTAAAGAGTATCGTCGCCGCCCTGCCCGAACAGGAAATCATCCCCGGCGCCCCCGTCCAGAAAATCGTCGCCGTGAAACTGAGGCGCTACATAAAAGCCATTTGCCAGATCAAACGTGCTTGTATCCCCATACAGCGTGTCCGCGCCGTCGTCGCCGAATAGAGTGTCGGCATCGTCCGAACCAGTCAGCGTGTCAATGCCATCGCCGCCAATCAATAAGTCGTCACCTGCGCCGCCCTGTATGAAGTCGTCACCCGCTCCGCCGTCCAGTACATCGGCGCCATCGTCGGCGATTTGAGCGCCCCCCAGAAAGCCGGTGATGAAAAGTCTGTCGAAGCTACCGTCCCCGGTAGAGGTATGGCTCACCACCCAGCCCTGCCCCTGAGCGTCAATCGTGCCGCCCGGCGCCACCGAGCCGCCAGAACCTATCGCCTCATACGAGGCCCCGCCAAACATAAAGTCGTTGCCGTCGCCGCCGTCGAGAACATCTGAGCCTGCTCCACCGGCGAGAAAATCGTTCCCTTCGTCTCCAGTCAGGTAATCATCGTCCGCGCCGCCCTGAGCTGCATCGTTATCCAGCCCACCATATAGTTCGTCGTTACCGCCGGACGCAATGAGGATGTCGTTGCCTTCCTCGCCGTAGAGGTACTGGTCGCCTTCGTCGTTGGTGATGAGATCGTCACCTAGCCCGCCCCAGCCTTCGGCCTGCGCGAGATTTACAATCAGGTGATCTTTGCCGCCAAACCCAAAGAGCTTTTGCAGGATTGAGGTGACAGTCAATGTGTCGGGGTTGTTGGTGCCGTTGAGAACTGTTTTGTCGAGTGGTGGAACATCGGGGAGCACAATGCCGAAGTCGCCACTCCTAAAATCCTGAAGCTTCATTTCTCCGACCACGCCGGGCTTGTAGATGGTTAGCGTACCCGTTGAGTCGGCGCGTCCGATCAGGAAGTAGCGGATGCCCGCACCGTCGGTAAAGAGCTTAGGGTTGTTCGGATCAACGATGGTCTTCTCACCGGCTAGTGCCTGGTCGAGGAAGCGGATGCTGCCGAGTTTGTAGGCGCCGTCGCGGCGGTCGATAATCGTGTCAAAACCATCGCCTTCTTGCCATTCGTACTGGTCGATGCCCGCGCCCCCATCCAGCACGTCGTTGCCGCGACCGCCCACCAGCCGATCATGGCCGCCTTCGCCTCTCAACGCATCTTTGCCGCTGCCGCCTTCCAGAAAGTCGTCGCCCGTATTGCCTGTGAGATTGTCATCGCCGCCTTCGCCGAACAACCGGTCGTTGTATTCACCACCGGCAATCGCATCCTTCTCGTGGGTCCCAAACGTGGTTTTTTTATCGGAAAACGGGAATCCGAAGTTGACGCGATATCCTGCCCCGAGGTCATCGTACAATGTCTTGTTGCTTCGCAGCGTCTCAGTGACTGAAGTCAACAGTGGGTTTGCCGCCATACCGATATTGGTTGGTTTGGAAACATCGTTATTGAGGTTGTTGACGTTGAGCACGAGCTTTCGGTACAGCATTTCGCTGCGTGCAGTAATCCACTCGTTCGTGATGTCGCCTTTGCTTTGCAGCGAACGTAGATTGAGTTGTCCATCGAACATTCCGTCCGGGCGGTAGTCGGCGTAAAGACCATCCCCAGCCAGAGCGAACGGATTGAGCGCGCGCAGAGCGTAGCGCACCGCCAGCCCCGTCTCGTCTTGTTGTCCGGCCAGGACAGCAAGTTCCGTTTCACTTTTAATGGTGAACTTCGTTACATCGATCGCCTTAGCCTGGCCCGGTACTTCAGCCGCGGCCGCCACGAGAGGAACGATAGTGAACTTTCTTCCCCCGGCTTTGGTCTTGAGATCTTCGATGTTGGCGTAGTAGGCAGTTCTGTTCGTAAAGTTCCCAAAGCCAATATTCGCTCTGGAGAACGGCGTCGCGAACGGAGTTTCCGAGGCGTTGCGCGCATCGTATTCGGCTTGCGAGTACAACACACGCCGCAATGTATCCAGCATTTTCTCCAGAGAATCACCCTCGCTATTTACTGATCCTCGGAATGCAGAAATACCGTTCACCACTCCTGACGTTTGATTAGATGAAGCGGCAAGCAGACTCGTGAATGTTTCCAGTGACAGACCGGGGTCCAAACCCTGCGCGGCGACGGCAAGACTGAGACTGTCGATAATCAACACGATCGAATGAGAAGTTCCAAAATCGCCTTTAACGAATCCGAGGCGCTCCAAAACCGAATCGAGTAAGCCGCTTACCCCTCCGCTTCCATAAACATCCGGTTGGTCTTCGATCAGGATGGGAACGGTATTGCTCGTATGGCGCTGGGAGTTGGCGACAATTTCATGATCGCCGTGCGTTGCCGTCCCGAAGAGTTGTGTGATCTTGTCGTAACCGGGTCCGCTCAGAGCTTGCGGGGCGCCGATCGAGACGAGCTCAAAAGCGCGCTCCTTCAGCGACTTGGTAGGGTAGAAGGTCAAAGCGTATTCCAAAGCGAAGTCGAACCGCGTGTTCTGGTAGACGTTATCGCGGGCGAGCGTGGGCGAATTGATGCGACCGTCCTCGGTAATGAACGGGTTCCATGTCGGGTTCGCAGCCTGCACTTGCAGCGCTACATTTTGTAGCGTGCGCAGTGCCACATTGGCGACATCAACCACCACCGAGCCAGGATCCATCAGCACGCGCGTGAACAGCGCGACCATGGACGAGATATTCGTATCGGACGTATCGAGGCCAACCAACTCACCATGGCCGGCAGCGTTAAACGTGTAGGTTTGTTTGACTTCAGACCGGTGCGTGAGCGTGAATACGGTAGCTAAATGTCCGGACAGGCTGTACCCGGTGACGGTCACGCCACCATTTAATGGGGAAGCTATGAAACTCTTGAAGTCAGCAAGCCGCGGGTTGTCTTCCCACTGGCTCGTTGCAGAATTCCAACCCTGACCATTTTTGAGGCGTTGCCAGTAGTCTTCGAGCGAGGCAAGTTGAGCAATAGCGAACCCGCGAAGAATGATTCCGCCGAGGTTGGCCCCTGTGTTGTCCCGCTCGCCGTCGCCCGCCTTGGCCCAGTCGCGGAATTCAGTACTGCGGGGGCTCAGGATGTAGTCGCCGGCTTTGGCACCGCTAACTGGATCATTCGTCTTGCGGCGGAACAGCGTCGCAGCGAAGCCCGTCGCATCATTGGCGTGGTGGTCGACGATCTCGTAGTCGTTGACGAACCTGGTCGCTTGCGTTGCGACCATCCGATTGTAAGCGGCCAGCACCGATGAATTGCTCCCCGTCGTTGCTGTTTCCGGTGCTGCGTCGGCATCTCCCGTAACACCGGCTTCGCTCTTGATGAACGGATGCGTAGGATCGTTGAAACCGTATTTGAGGCGGCGGATGAGCTGATCCCGGACTACGTCAGTGTTTTGCGCAGCGAGATTAATGCCATGCATGTACGACTCTGCGGCTAGTTGAAGCAGCGCAAAGTCGAGATACTTTTTTACGGTTTCTGCATTGATTGGCATAGCATCACCTCAGTTTAATAAATAGAGTCTAGGCGCTCTATTCCGAGTAGGGCTTCGCACCCGGGGGTAGCTTTCGCATTGTTTCTAGGAGTTGAAAATACTCTTTCCATTTTGGTGGCTTCGCCACTTTCATGGTGAACCACGCGGTAAAGTTTGTGCCCTTGTCCTCGCCTCCGAAGTAGCCATATCGCGGACACACCCGATACGTCCACCCGCGGTTCCAGACCGCATAGCCCCGACGCACCGCCATTACCTCGTTGGTCTGCAAGTCCAGCACGATTAACTCGCCGCCGCCGATACCCAGTTCCCGGTCGTGCGGGCGTTTGATTCCGCGCCAGGTAAAGCCGTAGCGCGATTTCACCTTATCGTCGTATTCGAGCCGTTTGTTGTGCGAGTCGGCTGTTTGAGAAGCAATGTATGTGTAGCGCGCGATACTCGCTCCCTGCGGTGGCGCAATGAACAGACTGGGATCCAAGAGGGAGCGCCAGTCGGCTCCATACTTCCTCGCCCCCCCCACCGGAATCTCAAAGTACGTGTATTTGAGCGGCTCTACCATCTGAAAGCCAATATTCTCGTTCTCCTCGGTGTAGTGCCCGTAGGGGTCTTCCATGGCGTAGAGGTGCTTGAGTTCTTCCTCGGAGTAGACGTTCTTGCGCGGTCTTAGCTGGAAAATTCCCTCCACGTTATCGACCGTCTTGAAGATGAACTCCCCCGCCTCCGTTTTGCACAAATGCTCAAAGTACTCCTGCTGCGACATGCCTTTGCGGTAGCCACTATCCTCAGGCACCGGATTGGGAATCTGGATGGCGTGTGCGGCCCGACCCTCCTCTGTCGCCATCCAGTCCTCGACTTTGACATCGAGAAGCTTGTAGGGATTGGAGTGACCTTTCTCGAACTCCTTCGGCCAAGGTCTGGCTTTACGCTCCCGCTCCAGCTTGGCGACCATGTCCTTGAAGATGTTGTCTGCCGTCACCACGCCTCCTCCCGAGAAATGCCATGCACCATAGGCCGCGACCGCCAGCAGCGCGACGCCAGCAATCACCCAAAGGGACTTCTTCACAACGACGCCATTATTTACTTTTGCACTCACTGGTTACCTCGTTGCACGGCGCGGGGTCGGACCACGTTATGTTTCAGAATTTGCAAGTGTTCTCTCCCAATAAACAGTGTTATTGAACCTTAGCGCTTTATTTTTATCTTCAAAAATGGGTATGTAAGGATTTATCGGCTCGCGCAAGGTGTACGTGCCTGTCGTTTTGCTTTTTGGCTTGCCTGTATGTAATCTATGGATTACACTAATAATATGATCGAAATTCGCAAAACGGCGACATTCGAAGCTTGGTTTTCGGGTTTGCGTGACCGTCAAGCCCGAGCACGCATCAGCATACGCATCGACAGGCCGGCGCTTGGTAATCCTGGCGACACTAAGCCGATAGGAAGCGGAGTGTCCGAATTGCGGATTGATTACGACCCTGGTTACCGGGTGTACTACACGCATCATGGTTCGGCACTGGTGTTGTTGCTCATTGGAGGCGACAAGCGCACGCAGGATCGCGACATTCGAACTGCGCTGGAACTCGCGGGAAAGCTTTAGGAGATCGATATGGCAAAAACGAAAATCAAGACGACGCGTTACGACTCCGCGGAATATCTGAAAGGCGAGAAAGATATTGCGGCCTACCTCGATGCGGCGTTGGAAGATGGTGACCCTGGAGTGATTCGTCACGCGCTCAACGTTATTGCACGCGCTCGCGGTATGACTCAGATTGCGCGCGATTCCGGTGTCACGCGTGAAAGCCTGTACAGGGCTCTCGCGGAAAACGGGAATCCGGAGTTCACTACCGTGCTGAAAGTCGTGCATGCGTTGGGATTGCGCTTGCGCACGCGTCCGGCATGAAATTGCTTTAAGTCGATTGTTACGCATTTGAGTTGTCAGTTCGAGTCGAAATCCCGCCAAGTCGCACGATCTCATCTACGTTCAGGCTCTTCGGCAATTGATGCGCAATAAACAGCATAGACACCTTCCCTTTGAGCTGATTTACCGTCTTCGCAAAACTCTCCGCCGTCGTTTCATCCAGGCTGCTGGTCGCCTCATCGAATATTAGTATCTTCGGCCGCTTAAGCAGGGCGCGCGCAATCGCGATGCGCTGCTTTTGTCCGCCGGAAAGCCCTGCTCCATGCTCGCCGATGGACGTCTGGTAACCTTCGGGCAATTTTTCGATTGTGTCGTGTATTTCGGCGAGCTTGCATGCTTGGATCACCTGCTCGAACGTCGCGTGCGGGTTGGCGAGCGCCAGGTTGTCGTAAATCGTTCCTGAGAAAAGTATTGTCTCCTGCGGCACCACGCCGTAATGCTGGCGCAGTTCGTTTGCGGAAAAATGACGGATGTCGCGGTCGTCGATCAGGATGGCTCCGTCGCTGGGCAGATAGAAGCCCTGCATGAGCTTGGCGAGCGTGCTTTTGCCCGAACCGGATGGGCCCATCAAGGCGATGCATCGCCCAGGCTCAATCGCCAGATTGAGGTCCTGATACAGATAAGGCAGATTATCGGCATAGCGGAAGGCCAGGCCTTTGATCTCGAGCCGCCCTTTCCCGCCGGCTTCGCGCGAGGGAGTCATCGAATAAGGCTCGGCAGGCGCGTTCATCACGTCGCCGATGCGCTTCACTGCGATGCTTGCATTTTGGAACTCCTGCCATAGCCCCACCATCCTCAGCATCGGTCCAGACAGACGGCCGGCAAACATCTGGAAGGCGACCAGCATGCCGATGGTCATGTTGTTGGTGTTCATGACGATCCACGCCCCGACGCACAGGACGGTCAGCGTAATGGTCTGCTCCAACATGTTGGCTGCCGCGTTTGCGGTATTGGCGATCTGCCGAGTGCTGAAACCCGCGGCGAGATAGGCAGCCAGATACTCACCGAACTTCTTATTCAACTGCGGTTCCATCTGGAGCGATTTCACGGTCTCCATGCCCGACACGTATTCGGTAAGGAACGCCTGATTGCGTGCGCCTAGCAAAAACTGCTGATTGAGCCGCTGGCGCAGAATAGGCGTCGATAGAAAGTTGACTGCAGCGATGCACAGCAGAAGTGCCAGCACCAGCAGCGTCAGCAGCCAGCTGTAATAGAACATGACGCCGAGGAAGATGATCAGGAACGGGATGTCGAGACACAGCGTTACTGCGGCGCCGCTGATGAATTCGCGGATAGTCTCTACACCGTGCACGCGCGCGATCAGCACGCCCGTCGGCCGAGCCTCAAAGAAGCGCGGCGGCAGCTTGAAGAGCTGTTCGAATACTTGCAGTCCCAGCACCGCGTCGATGCGGTTGCCTGTATGCAGCACGAGGTACTGCCGCACCCACGTCATGGCGGTGCTGAACAGCATGAACACGATCAGGCCGATGGCAATCACAATCAAAGTGCTCGTCGTGTGATGCACTATCACCTTGTCGATCACGACTTGCGTAAAGACCGGGGTTGCCAGCGCCATAAGCTGGATTGCCAGAGACGCGAGCAGCACGTCGCGCCAGATCTCCTTGTGCTTCAGCAGTTCGGGGATGAACCAGCTGAAGCCGAATTCCTTTTTCTGCTGCAGCATCGGGTCGCCTTCGACGGCGGCTTTTGACGTGGCCTGAAACAGCATCACCTGCCCTGCATACTGCGTTTCGAAGTCTTTGAGTGCGCTCTCGAATGGATTCTTGCTTTTCTCGTCGAACAGTAGGACTTTTGCGTTGTTCGCTTTCAGAACCAGCACGAGGCGATGCGGCGGGGTTTCCGGCTGGGCAGCATCACCTGTGTCATTTGCGGCGGACACAGGATGGGGCGAGGCAGCGGGTTTCAATACTGCCAGGCAGGGCAATGGCAGGCTCGCGAGATCGTTCACTGACGCAAGCTTGACGCCCGCTTTCAGGCCGAGCGTTTCAGCGGCCAGTTGCAACGAATTCATGGTGTATGGAGGAGCGACTTGCTGGAGCACGAGGTTTGGCGCAAACGGAATGCGCTGCAAATGGCACATCCCCTGGAGTCCCCAGACGAATGTGTCGGTCGCAAATAGCCATTTGCTATCCAAACGTGTCCCCTTCACGTTCGGCGGAAGCTATTCTTTTTGCCCGCTGCTTCTGCCGCTTATAGCCGCTGAAGACTGCTGAAAGGCCGCTTTGATCCAACTTCCTGGCCTGCTGGAATCATTAAAGCCAACTATTTCACGGATGGCAAATCTGTAAAATTGGATGGCAAATCTGTAAAATTGACAGATTTTATTTTTTTAATAAAGAACAATGACTTATGACATATGACTAATGGCCTAGTCCGATTTATTTTTTTGCGGATCAGGTGACGTGAGACGTCTTGTAAGGGATTCCCTGACAGACCCGGGGAATTGCGACCAGCAGTTCGTTGCCCAATTAATGTTTCCATGTATGATGTAGCACATATGTGCTACTGAGAGGTATATTTGATATGTCTACCACCACGTTACGTTTGCCGGATGAATTACGCGCCCGGATTGCCAAGCTTGCGGAGAAGTCGGGCCAGACCGCTCATAGCGTAATGCTCGACGCGATTGCGCAAAAGGTCGAAGAGGCGGAGCTGAGGGCGTCGTTTTACGCTGAGGCCGATACCAGGTTTGCCGAAATGATGGAATCCGGGGCGGGGATACCGTGGCATGACATGCGTGCTTACATCAAGACCCGTGCCAGCGGCAAAATTGCGCGGGCGCCCAAGGTGCGCGCGTGGCGCAAATAGTTCTTTCTGCCCGGTTGCAGGTAGATTTTGATCGAATCTTCGACTTTCTAATTCAATACGC
>JAIOOZ010000114.1 GCA_021414185.1 Betaproteobacteria bacterium | reverse complement strand
CTATCTGAAAAGCGGTGACCTCGGTTACACCACAGGCGACAACAGCTTTGTCTACCTTTCGCGCATAGGTGACGTGCTGCGGCTGGCCGGCTTCCTGGTCAATCCGCTCGAAATCGAAGCGGTGCTCGATGCGCATCCCGCAGTGCTCGCAAGCCAGGTGGTCGGCATCGACGGGCCGCGCGGCACGCGGTCCGTGGCGTTCGTGGTCGCGCGCAACGGCGCCGCGGTCGATGCGCCGGCACTGATCGCGCATTGCGCGCAACGCATCGCCAAATTCAAGGTGCCGGAACACATCCTGCCCATAGACGCATTTCCATTTACGCCCAGCGCAAACGGCAACAAAATACAAAAAGCGAAATTGCGCGAGATCGCGCACGAGGCACTGAACCGCTGAGAGAAGCCGCCTCAAAATACTCCCTCGCCCCACGTAAGTGGGGAGAGGGCTGGGGTGAGGGGCAGCAATGTAGCTGCTATCAAAAGGTGAGAAAGATTTAAACCCGCCCCTCACCCTAACCCTCTCCCCGCAAGCGGGGCGAGGGGATTTTATAGATGACTTCGAGTTACGATAAATCACGCGCAAAGGAGTGGCCCATGCCGCCGCGTATCGACATGCAATATGTGCTGGACCGAACCGCCATCGAGGAAGTCATCACGCGTTACTTCCAGGGCCTCGATCGCGGCCTGCCTGATCAGGTGCGCAGTTGTTTTACCGCTGACGTCCAAGCGTTTTACGACGAACGCGAAGCGGTCTCGGGCATCGAGGCGATGATGAATTCGCTGAGCACCTTCAGGAGCATTGCCGCGGGCACGCTGAAGGCAACCACGCATTTCATGGGCAATCTCAATATCCAGCGGCTTGAAGGCGATGCGGCAGAGACCGAAACCTACGCCATCGCCTGTCTGGTGCTCCCGGACGCACCGATCGCAACTTGACCGTCTGCGCAAAGCGAACGGCGAGTGGCGCATCAGCGTGCGGCGGCATACGCTGGACTGGAGTTGCGAACTGCAGCCGACGTTTACCGCGGCGCTGGCGCAGCGGATTACCACCTGGCCCTGAGTTACAATGATTACCAAAAGTTATCAAATAACGGTTATCAGGAATTTTACGGCATGCAGAATTTGCCCCAGAATAAAATGATTGCCACATCTCAACGAGCGCAGCCGGCACGAATAACTTGCGCGGCCGACTCGAACCAGCACGGGATCAGCGTTTAAGGCCATGGAAAAGTTGAACGGAGGCGTCACCAGTCAGCCCGCGGCCGCTGAACGTACTGCACAATCCGCGCAAGCGCATGTCGGGCAATGGCTCGACCAGCTCAATGTAGCCCTGCACAGCGCCAATCAGGCATCCGTCGCGTCACTGTTTGCGCCGGACGGCCACTGGCGCGATCTGTTTGCGTTTACCTGGAGCATCACGCCCTGCCAGGGCCCCGATGCCATTGCGGCCCTGATGGTGGAAAAGCAGCTCACCGTCAAAGCGCGGGGATTTGCCATTGCAGAAGGACGCACGCCGCCGCGACGCGTGCAGCGCGCCGGCGTTGATGTGATTGAGGGCATATTCCAGTACGAGACCGCGATTGGCCGCGGCTTCGGTGTAGTGCGCCTGCTGGCGAGCGATCCAGCCAAGGCCTTTCAGCTCATGACCAACCTGCACGAGTTAAAGGGCTTCGAGGAAAAAATCGGCCAACGGCGGCCCACCGGCGAGGCCTATTCGCGCAACTTCGGCGGCACCAACTGGAAAGAGCAGCGCATCGCCAGCGAACGTTATGACGACCGCGAGCCCACCGCGCTGGTAGTCGGCGGTGGGCAGGCTGGACTGACCGTGGCCGCGACGCTGGGCCATCTGGGTGTGGACACTCTGGTGATCGACAGATTACCGCGCGTGGGCGACTGCTGGCGCACGCGTTATCACTCGCTGGCGCTGCACAATCCGACCGACTTCAATCACCTGCCCTACATGCCGTTTCCGCCGAACTGGCCGGTGTATCTGCCCAAGGACATGCTCGCCGACTGGTTCGAAGCCTACGCCATGGCGATGGAGCTCAATTTCTGGACGAGCACCGAGCTGGTCAGCGGCAATTACGATGACACGAGCGGGCTATGGTCAGTCGTGGTACGCAACACCGCCAATGGCAGCGAGCGGACCGTGCGCCCCAAGCATCTCATCTTCGCCAACGGATTGGTCGGCGAGCCGAGCATCCCCGACCTGCCCGGTCTCAAGGACTTCAAGGGCGATCTGATGCACACCGGCGCATTCAGCAATGGCGCCCACTGGCGCGGCAAAAAAGCGCTGGTGCTGGGCACCGGCAGCAGCGGCCACGATATTGCGCAGGACCTGCACGCCAACGGCGTCGAGGCTACCCTCATCCAGCGCGGCCCGTCCATGGTATTGAGCATCAATCCGAGCGCAAAACTGACCTATGCCATCTATGACGGCGTGCCGCTCGAGGATGGCGACCTTCTGGTCACCGTCAACACCCTGCCGGTGTTGAAGCGCACCCTCAAGACCATGACAGAGCGCATGGTTGAGTTCGACCGCAAGCTGATCGACGGCCTCATCGCGCGCGGCTTCAAGTGGTACGACGGTGAAGACCACCTCGGGCACAACATGCTGATACGCACGCGCTACGGCGGCTACAACCTCGACGCCGGGTGCTCGCAACTGATCGTCAACGGCGAGGTGGGCCTGCTGCAGTTCGAAGACATCGAACGCTTCGCCCCCGGCGGCGCGCTGATGAAAGACGGCTCGCTCAGGCCCGCCGATCTCATTGTGCTCGGTACCGGCTTCCAGCCGCAGCTGGCCGTGGTGAAAAAACTGCTGGGCGAAACCATCGCGAAAAAAATCGGGCCGGTCTGGGGCCTGGGCGCGGATGGTGAAATGAACAACATGTGGAAGCGCACGCCGCAAAAAGGCCTGTGGTTCGTGGGCGGCAGCTTTTCGAACTGCCGCATTTTCTCGCGCCTTGTAGCTCTGCAGATCAAGGCGATCGAAGAAGGCCTGCTGGAGAAGTAGCAGTCCGGGCAAAAAAAATCGCGATCATTCTCAAGATAACCGGTATTGATATGAGTTCCTCGCTTCGCATTGCACTGTGCATGCTCGCCTGGCTGGCGCCGGGCTTTGGCGCGCTCGCGCAGCAGCCATATCCTTCCAAACCGATACGCATGCTGGTTCCGTCGCCTCCCGGCGGCGCCACCGACACTCAGGGTCGCGTGTTGCAACAAGGTTTGGTGGAGTTATTGGGTCAGCCGGTAGTCGTGGACAATCGCGGCGGCGCGAACGGGCAAATTGCGGCAGCGGCCGTTGCGAAAGCCCCTGCCGATGGCTATACGCTGCTCTTCACTTACAGCGGCCTGCTCACCACCGGTTTGCCGCTTTACGGCCAATTGCCGTACCACCCGATACGCGACTTTGCGCCGGTCGCCATGCTGACGCACGTTCCCGGCGTGCTGGTGGCACATCCTTCATTCCCCGCAAAATCGGTGAGCGAGATCATCAAGATGGCGAAAGAGCGGCCGGGCGCGCTGACGCACGGCACGTCCAGCATAGGCTCGAGCTCTCATATGAACATGGCGCTCTTCAAGCAGATGGCGGGCATCGACATGCTGCAGGTGTCGTACCAGGGTGATGCGCCGGCGCTGGTGGCGCTGCTGGGCGGGCATGTGCAGCTCGCATTCAGCAACGTGGTGGTCGCGCTGCCGCATATCCAATCGGGCAAACTGCGTGCGATCGCGGTGGCGACTGCGAAGCGCACACCCAGCCTGCCGGATACGCCTTCCATTGCCGAAAGCGGGCTGCCGGGCTACGAAAGCTTGCTGTTTTACTGCCTGATGGCCCCCGCGAAAACGCCGGCATCCGCGGTAAGAAAGCTGCACGAGGCGGCGACGCAAATCAAACAAATGCCCTCAGTGAAGCAGCGGCTCGCCGCGATGGGCGCTGTGCCGTTTGATACACCCCTTGCCGACATGACGCACTATCTTCAAAGCGAACTGGACAAATGGACGCGTGTCGTCAAGTCCGCTGGCATAAAACCCGAATAAGACCCGGCCCTTGCGCCAGCGCGCGCGGCCAGCAAAGGAAAACTACCGCATGACTTCCCAGTTGTTCTCACCGCTGCAGATTCGCAGCCTCACGCTGAAAAACCGCATCGTGGTGTCGCCCATGCTGCAGTATTGCGCCGACAACGGCCACGTCAACGACTGGCACCTGATGCACTATGGAAAATTCGCGGCGGGAGGAGCGGGCCTGGTGTTCGTGGAATCCACCAAGGTCGATCCGCGCGGCTGCTCGACGCCGCGCGACCTCGGCTTGTGGAAAGACGATTTCGTGGCGCCCCTGAAACGCATCACCGAGCTGGTCAAGCGCAACGGCGCGGCGGTCGGCATTCAGCTCGGCCACTCCGGGCGCAAGGCGCGCCGCAGCGTGCCGTGGGAAGGCCGCGTGCAGATGGCCCATTGCCCGGGCGTGGACCACGGCGAGGAGTGGGAGCTGATTGCGCCCAGCGCGATTGCGTTTTCGGACAAATATTCGGTGCCGCGCGCGATGACGGCCGACGATATCCAGGAAGCGATTACAAACTGGGGGCAGGCCGCGCGGCGCGCACAGGAAGCCGGCTTCGATGTGCTGGAACTGCACGGCGCGCATGGTTATCTGATACACCAGTTTTTGTCGCCGGTGGCGAACCAGCGCACCGACGAATACGGCGGATCTCCCGAGAAGCGCATGCGCTTTGCCATCGAAGTGGTGCGCGAAGTGCGCAGATTCTGGCCCGAAGAGAAGCCGCTGTTTCTGCGCGTCTCGGCGGTCGATGAAGCCGGCTGGACGATCGAAGACAGCGTCAAGGTCGCGAGCGTGCTGAAGGAGCATGGCATCGACGTCATTGATTGCAGCGCCGGCGGCATGTCCGATGCCAGTCCCGGCGATCCGCCAAGCTACGGCTACCAGGTTCCATACGCGCGGCGCATCAGGAGCGGCGCGAACATCAAGACCATGGCCGTCGGCCTCATCATCCATGCGGACCAGGCGGAAGAAATCATCCGCTCCGGCGGTGCGGACCTGACTGCGCTGGGACGCGAATTTTTGCACAACCCGAACTGGCCGATAGACGCCGCGCAAAAGTTGGGCGTCGAATCGCCTTTTGAGGGCGTGGGAAAATCCCTGGCTTATTGGCTGGGCAAACGGGCGTCCAGCCGGGCGGGCATCAAGCCTTCGACCTGGCAATGGGGCATCAAAGGCAGCGCCAAAGAAAAAATCGATTAGCGTCACGCGTTGCGGTAAACACAAGACATCGAGAGAGGAGACATGCGCAAAATCCTGCGGAGCCTGGAGTGGCCGTGTGCTGCCGTCGCCGTCATCTGCACTCAGTGGATGACATCCACGGCAATCGCGCAAAGCTATCCGGCCAAGCCGCTGCGCGTCATCGTCGGTTTTCCGGCCGGCAGCGGCGCCGATTTTATCGCGCGCATGGTGGGACAGCGGCTGGCAGGATTTCTCAGCCAGCAGGTGATCGTCGAAAACCGCACCGGCGCGGCGGGCACAATAGCAACTGGCGTGGTCGCGGCTGCGGCGCCTGACGGCTACACGCTGCTGCAGGTGACGGCGGCGGAAACCGCGCAACCCGCGCTGCGCTCCAAGCTGCCGTACAGCCTGGAGCGGGATTTCGCGCCGATATCCCTGGAGGCGATCGGCACCTTCGTGCTGGTCGTGCATCCGTCGGTGCCGGCGCGCGACGTCAAGCAACTGATCGCACTGGCGCGCGCGCAGCCGGGCAAGCTCAACTACGGTTCGTCCGGCGCCGGCAGCTCGCCGCACCTGGCGGCCGCGCTGCTGCAGCAGATGGCCAACGTGAAGGTCGTCGAAGTCCCGTACAAGGGCGCTACCGAATCGGTGACCGCAGCAGTCGCGGGCGAAGTCGATTTCAGCTTTCCCAGCATCACCGCCGCGCTGCCGTTGATGGAGTCGGGTAAGGTCAGAGTGCTGGCGGTGACGAGCAACAAGCGCGCGGCGCTGCTGCCGCAGGTGCCGACGATCAGCGAGTCGGGGCTGCCCGGCTTCGACCGCTCGACCTGGCATGGCCTGCTGGCACCCGCCGGCACCCCTCGGGAAATCATTGCCACCCTCAACGCGCTGGTCGTCAAAATCGTCAACACGCAGGAAATGCGCGACCTCTTCAACCGGCAGGGACTCGAGGCGCAGACCAATACGCCGGAGCAGTACGCGGCGCTGATCAAAAACGAACTCGCGCAGGTCACCAAACTGATCCGCTCGACGGGCGCTAAAACGGAATGAGCGTAATAAATAAATCGTCGAAGATGGTATTCAAGGTGGTGGCAGCGGCAACGCTGGCGGCGCTTTGTGGGCAGGTGATGGCGCAGTCCGGCAGCTACCCCGAAAAACCCGTGCGCCTGGTGGTGCCGTTTCCACCGGGCGGTGCGCTCGACATCATGGGGCGCCTCACCGCGCAAAAGCTGACCGAAGCGCTGGGCGCCCAGGTGATCGCCGACAACCGGGCCGGCGCTGGCGGCGCCATCGGCACCGACATCGCCGCGCGCGCCGCGCCCGACGGCTATACATTGCTGTTTTCCTCGACCAGCCCGATATCGATCAACCCGCATATCAACAAGGTGCCGTACGATCCGGTGGCCAGCTTCGCCGCGGTCGCCATGGTCGCCAACTCGCCGCAGATGATGGTGGTGCCGCCGTCTCTGCCCGTGAAGTCCGTGAAGGAATTCATCGCGCTGGCGAAAGCGCGGCCCGGCGCCATGAGTTTCAGCTCGAGCGGCGTGGGCACCATCATTCACGTCACCGGCGAAATGTTTGCCCAGCGCGCCGGCATCAAGCTGCTGCACGTTCCGTACAAAGGCGCAGCTCCCGCGGTGGTCGACACCGTGTCGGGACAAGTGACGATGTTGTGCGCCGCTTATTCGAGCGTCGCCGGTCAGTTGCGCGCCGGCAAACTCAAGGCCCTCGCGGTGACCAGCCTGAAACGCATGGAG
>JAIOOZ010000590.1 GCA_021414185.1 Betaproteobacteria bacterium | reverse complement strand
TTCATCGGCGCATCGCTCAATTTCTGCAGGAATTCCTTTTGGCACCCGCACGCCGAGCATCGATACTCATAGATGGGCATAATTTCTCCCAAATTCAAAAGGTTGGATTATAGCGGAAAGCGCCCCGCCCAGCGAGATGAGTTGGGACCGAAAGCGCTAAAACTCAAGGGGCGGGGGCGGCAGGAAGACGGCAAGCGCTCCGCTATACTCATACTTTCGGCAGACGGGGCGCTGATGGAGGGACCTCTCCCGCCCCCGCCCGCTGCCGCCCGCCATCCAACAGGACCTTCCGTGTGAACGCGCAACATAAAGCTTTCCAGAAACTCTTCGCGCGCAACCGGCGCCTGCCGCCGCTGCCTATGGCGGTGGTCCATCCCTGCGACAGCGAATCGCTGCGCGGCGCGCTTGATGCCGCGCGCCACCGGCTCATCAAGCCGATATTGGTCGGGCCCGCGGCAAAAATCCACCGCGTCGCCAAAGCGGCGGGGTTGAACATCAGCGGATACGAAATCGTCTCCACCGAGCACAGCCACGCCGCAGCGGAAGCGGCGGTGGCGCTCGCGCGCGCCGGGCACGTCGAAGGCCTGATGAAAGGCAGCCTGCACACCGATGAACTCATGAGCGCGGTCGTCGCGGAAGCTACCGGGCTGCGCACCGCGCGGCGCATCAGCCACGTTTTCCTGCTCGACGTGCCGGCTTACCCGCGCCCTCTCCTGATCACGGACGCCGCGATCAATATCTATCCCGACCTCGAGACCAAGCGCGACATCGTGCAGAATGCCATCGACCTTGCGCATGCGCTCGGCATCGCGCGCCCGCGCGTGGCCATCCTGTCCGCGCTCGAAACGGTGACGTCCAAGATTCCCTCGACCATCGATGCGGCCGCATTGTGCAAGATGGCCGATCGCGGGCAGATCACGGGCGCGCTGCTCGACGGGCCACTGGCGTTCGACAACGCGATCTCGGATGTCGCACGGCGCGCCAAACACATCTCTTCGCAGGTGGCGGGACGGCCGGACATCCTGATGGTGCCCGATCTCGAAGCCGGCAACATGCTGGTCAAGCAGCTGCAGTACCTGGCCGGCGCCAGGGCGGCCGGCATCGTGCTTGGCGCGCGCGTGCCGATCGCGCTCACCAGTCGCGCCGATTCGACGGAGGCGCGCATTGCCTCCGCTGCGATCGCGGTACTGCTGCGTACGCATGTAAAGAAAGTCCGTAAGTGACGGACGCAACCCTCGTCATCAACGCGGGTTCTTCCAGCATCAAATTCGCCGCCTATACCGCCGGCGCGACGACTGAACGCAAGCTGCGCGGTTCGATCGACGGACTCGGCACAGAGCCGCACTTCGCGGCGAGCGACGCCGCCGGCAAACCATTCACCGAAAACCCGCTGGCCGACGCCACGCCAGCGCTGACGCATGAGCAAGCGCTGGAGCGGCTCTTCGCCTGGATCGATGCTCAATGCAAAAACCTGCGCATAGTCGCCGCCGGCCATCGCGTAGTGCACGGCGCCGACCAATTCAAAGCACCTGTGCTCGTGAACACCGCAATTCTTTCCCAACTCGACAAGCTGGTGCCGCTCGCGCGCCTGCATCAGCCGCACAATCTCGCTGCGATCCGCGCTCTGGCCCGGTTGCGTCCGGGTTTGCCGCAGGTCGCCTGCTTCGACACCGCGTTTCACCGCACGCAACCGGCGCTCGCCCGGATGTACGCTTTGCCTCAGGAACTGTCCGCGAGCGGAATCAAGCGTTACGGCTTTCATGGGCTGTCGTATCAATATATTGCGGATGTGTTGCCCGACCATCTGGGCAAGCAGGCCGATGGCCGCGTTATCGTCGCCCACCTTGGCGCGGGCGCCAGCCTGTGCGCAATGCTCGCCCGTGCAAGCATGGCGACCACCATGGGATTTTCCGTGCTTGACGGACTGATGATGGGCACGCGCTCAGGCTCCCTCGACCCGGGCGTCGTGTTTTACCTGATGCGCGAGCGCGGCATGAGCGCCGACGCGGTGGAGGACTTGCTGTATTTGCGTTCCGGCCTGCTCGGCGTTTCCGGAGTAAGTTCGGACATGCGCGTGCTGCTCGCGAGCGGTGATCCGCGCGCGCGCGTGGCGGTCGAACTTTTCGCCTATCGCGCGGCGCGTGAAATCGGCTCGCTCGCCGCCGCCCTCGGCGGGCTCGATGCGTTAATATTCACCGGTGGCATCGGCGAACACGCTGCGCCGGTGCGTGAATTGATCTGCAAACATTGCGCGTGGCTGGGCGTAGTACTCGACCCGGCCGCCAACGCCCGCCATGCAACGTGTATTACTATGACGGGCACTCGCACCACGGCATGGGTAATCCCCACCGACGAGGAGATTGTGATTGCGCGCCACACCGGCCGCCTGATGGCGGCGAGTACTTAGAAAACCTATCACCGCAAAGGACGCAAAGGACGCGAAGGAAAAGCAAAAGAACAGATGACAAAGAACGAACGCCAAGCAATGAAATTCTGGGAATGATGCATCTTGCCGTTGATGTGCCTTCCCTTGGCGTCCTTCGCGTCCTTTGCGGTTCAAGATTTTTAGCGCTTTTAGAGAGAGTTTCAGAAGGAGCAAAGTAATGGAAGAGACCACCGAAAAAATTGTGATCCACCGCGGCCTGAAAGGCATGTACTTCGACCGCTCGCGCGTGTGCTACATCGACGGACGCAACGGCGAGCTGCGCTACCGCGGCTATTCGATCCACGAGCTTGCCGAGCATTCGGCCTTCGAGGAGACCTGCTACTTGCTGCTGAAAGGCGAATTGCCCAAGCGCGCGGAGCTCGACGCGTTTACGGCGGAACTGAAAGCCGTGCGCGTGCTGCCGCCGCAAATTTACGACGTGATTCGCCTGATCAAGGGCGCCCACCCGATGGACGTATTGCGCACCGCGGTTTCCGCGCTCGCCGCGTTTGATCCCGAGACCGCTGACAAATCACCGGCGGCAACACTGCGCAAGGGCATCCGGCTCACCGTCCAGGTGCCGATGATAGTCGCGGCGCACGAGCATATCCGCAACGGTCGCGAGCCGGTGGCCCCAAACCCGAAACTCGGGCACGCGGCGAACTTTCTCTACATGCTCAAGGGCAAAGAACCGAGCGCGGACGCCGCGCGCCTGATGGACCTCGACATGGTCTTGCATGCCGAGCATGGCTCGAATGCGTCATCGTTCGCGGCACGCGTAGTGGCCGGCACGGATGCGGACCTGCACGGCGCGATCACTTCAGCAGTCGCTGCGCTGGCCGGCCCCGCGCACGGCGGTGCAGCGGAAAATGTGATGCGCATGGCGCAGGAAATCGGCGATGCCTCGAAAGCCGCCGAGTATGTGAAGACAAAACGCGCTAACAAGGAACCTGTAATGGGCTTCGGCCATCGCGTCTACCGCGCCGAAGACCCCCGCGCGCGCCACATGCGTGCCGGCGTGGAAAAACTCTCGCGCGAAATGGGCCAGCCGCAATGGTATGGAATACTCGAAGCGGTGGTGGCGGCGATGAGCCCGTATGCGCGCCACGGCGTCAACGTGAACGTGGATTTCTACGCCGGCGTCGTCTACTTCCTGAACGGCATCGCCGAAGATTTGTTCGTCCCGATATTCGCCGTCGGCCGCGTGCCGGGCTGGACGATCCAGGTAGTGGAGCAG